>NZ_JBEZLV010000005.1:0-247353 GCF_040652335.1 Streptomyces sp. NPDC048270 | reverse complement strand
GGCCCGCCCCCCCCCCCCCCCGCGGCCCCCCCCCCCCCCGGCCCCCCCCCCCCCCCCCCCCCGGCCCCCGCGGGGGGCGGGGGGGGGGGGGGCCCCCCCCCCCCCCCCCCCCGAAACCCGGCTCCGCCGGGCACCGGGCTCCGCCCGGACCCGCGCCTCAAACGCCGGCGAGGCTGAATGTGCCCGGCCAAGGCTCCGGGGGCAGAGGAGGAGCCGGAGGCAAGCGGAGCCGGAGGCAGGAGCGGAGCTGGCGGCAGAGCCGAGCCGGAGGCCAGAGCCGGAGGCAGGCCGAGCCGGAGGCCAGAGCCAGAGGCAGGCCGAGCCGGAGGCCAGAGCCGGAGGCAGGCCGAGCCGGAGGCCAGAGCCGGGGGCAAGCGGAGCCGGGGGGCAGGCGTCGAGTCAGGGGCAGGGGCGGCGCCAGGCGTCCAGGTCGGGGCGCTTCTGCAGGGAGCTCAGGCCCAGCGCGCGCGAGCGTTCGCAGAAGCGGGCCGCCTGCAGTTCGTACTCCACGTGGAAGACGGCCTTGCCGGCTTCGATGAACGGGGTCAGCTTCTCGCACTCGCGGTACTGCGCGCACTGCTCGTTGACCGCGAAGTCGAACTCGCCGACGAGTTCCGGGATCTGGTCGAGGTCGTTCTTCAGGCCGACCGCCAGGCCCCGGTCGTGGGCGAGCTTCGCGATCAGCCGGTTGTAGCGCAGCTGGTCCTCGGCGGTGAGCGGGAAGCCGGACGTGTTGCGGTAGGCGTCCATGTTGTCGGGCTCCACCGCGTCGAAGCCCTTGTCCCGGCACATGTCGAAGCGTTTGGCCATCAACGGTTCCAGCTCGGTCAGCCGCCGGATGTCGAGCCAGCGCTCGCCCTCCCAGCCGTTGCCCTTGCCGATCATCGTCTTCGGGAAGTCGTCCGCGTCGGGCCGGAAGTCCTCCCAGGCGCCGGTGGACAGGTAGCAGATGGTCTTGCGGCCGGCCTTCTTCAGCGCGGCGACCTGCTCCTTGGTGGTGGTGAACCCGTCCACGTCGTACACGGGCGCCTTTACCGACAGGTCGAGCCTGCCGGTGAGCTGCCACTGCCAGCCGACGCCCGGCGGCGGGCGCCAGCGCTCCCCCGGCGCCTGGTCGGGCCACGGGTACGGGTCCTCGCCGTCGTCCGGCGGATCCGCGGTGCACGCGGTGAGCAGCAGCAGCGCCACGACCAGCAAGGTGGCGAAACGCTTCATCCGGCGGCCTCCAGGGCGTACGGCAGGGTCCCCCACGGGTGTGCGCCCGTACCGGGTACCGCGCAGTGCACCCCCGCCCGCCTCTCGTGGGCGAGTTGGGCGGCGGGCGCGTCCGGCGGGACCGCGTACACGAGGTGGCAGAACCGCTGGGCGGGGTGGTCGGCGGTCCAGGGCGGCGCGGTGGCCGCGTCCCGGTAGGCGTCCCAGGGGCCCTCGAAGGTGACGAGCAGGTCGGCGAGCGCGGCGTACCCGGGGTGCGGGTGGACGCCGTGGTTCAGGACGAGGGTACGGGCCCCCGCCGCCCGGGCGGCGACGGCGAGCCGGCCGTAGTGGGGCAGGAGTTCCGGCTCGGCGCAGGCCTGGTCGAAGAAGGCGCCGTCGGCCTCGTACCAGTCGCGGTGGCGCAGCAGGTCCTGGACGACGTCCGCGTGCGGGCGCCGCCCGTAGTCGGTGTCGACGTAGCCGAGGACGGCCACCCCGGCTTCCCGCAGCCGCCCGGCGACGGCGGCGAACCGTTCGTCGGGGGCGCTGCCCGGCCCGCTGTCGGGGTTGAGCACCACGGAGTGCAGCCGTCCCGCGGAGCGGATCAGCAGCTCCCACTCGTCGGGCCGGTCGGCGGGGTGCTCGTAGAGCGGCACCAGCAGCATGGGGTCCTTCTCGTACGGGGTCACGGGTATCGGCGGTGGGGTGGGCGGCCGGGACATCAGCGGTGGGCCGTCGCCCGGCCGAGCAGCAGGCAGACCAGTGCGGCCAGCGCCGCGGCGGCCGCGCCCGCCACCGCGAGCTGGACCAGCCGGGGCTGCCCCAGGCCGGTCAGCAGGGCCAGGCTCTGGGCCACGGCGGCCGAGGCGCAGACCACGGCCGCCGGCCGGACCGCGCCGAAGGACTGGAGCAGCAGTCCGGTCCACATCACGGCGCCGAGCAGGAGCAGGGTCGCGACGCGGGCCCCGGTGAGCGCCGGGGCGCCCGGCCAGAGCAGGGTGCCGGTCACCCCGAGGGCGAGCAGCACCACCAGGTACACGGCGAGGCACCGGGCGAGGGTGGCGAGCATCCGCCGCCGGAAGGACCGGGGGGAGCGGGCCGCCCGGAGCCCGGCGAGGCTGCCGCTGCGGAAGCGGTGCAGCAGCCATTCGGCGGGGCCCATGCTGAGGGTGAGGGCCACCGCCGAGGGGGCGGCGACGGCCTCGGCGGGACCCCCGGCGAGCACCTCGCCGAGGGCGGCGTACAGCACGAGCAGGCCGGTGCCGAGGCCGAAGACCCCGTAGGGGACGGAGTCCCCCAGCCGGGGGCCGCGCGCCACGTACTCCTCCTCGGCTCCGCGCAGCATCTGCCAGCGCACCGGGCCGGTGCCGGGCCTGCGCACCCACCAGCCGCGGACCCGGGCGGCGGCCGCCCGGGCGCCCTCGGCCAGCGGGAGTTCCCGTGCGGCCAGGGTGCAGGCGGCCAGCAGGGAGCCCGCGAGCAGGGTCATCCGTACCGGTACGGGAAGGTCCACGAAGAGCACGAGCAGCGCTCCGGCGGCCATCGGGCCGAGGGCGGCGAGCAGCACCCGCTCCCGGCCGAGGACGAGCAGGACGGTGGCGGCCCCGACGTAGACGGCCTGTCCGGCGGCGAAGGCGTACGAGAACGGCGGCCCGCCGGGCACGGCCAGCGCGGCGGCGGTGCCCAGCAGGGATCCGGCGGGTGCTCCGGCGAGCAGGGTCCGCCCGGCGGCGGCCCGGTCGCCGAGCCCGAGCCAGGAGTAGGCCCGGTGGGAGAGGGTCTGGTCCCAGACCCAGCCGATGAGCGCTCCGGCGAGCAGGGTGAGGGTTCCGGCGGGCAGTCCGAGGCGGTCGGGCGGGCCGTCGAGCAGGGGCGCGCCGAGGAGGTAGGCGAGCCCGGGCAGGGCGAAGATCACCCCGCGCAGGAGGCAGGCGGTGAGGGAGACCCTCCAGGGGTCGGGGGCGTCCTCGGGCTCCGGGAAGGAGCGGGGCACCCGGGCGTAGAGCTCCTCGGCGAGGGCGAAGGAGTCGTGGCGGCCGTAGGTGAGCCGGATGTGCTCGTCGGTCATGCCGTCGGACTCGAGGACGGCGGCGATCTCGTCGGGGTGGACGGCGGCGGCCGCCAGCCCGTCCAGCCGGGACAGCAGCTCGTCGATGGGGTCGGCGGCGGCCGGGCCCGCGCGGCGCGGCCTGGGGATCGCGGGCAGGGTGTCCCCGCCCGGGGACTTCAGCCAGAGGGATCCGCTCACCACAGGCTCCCGTCGGCCGCGAGTTCCCGGTACCAGGGGTCGGCGAGCCGCTGGGTCCACTCGTCGCCGGCGCGGACGGGCAGGACGGGCTGGCCGGCGAGCTCGCGGTAGATGTGCCGGAAGCCGTCCACGGACTGGTGGAGGGTGAACTTCTCCACGACCCGTTTGCGGGCCGCCCGGCCGAGCTCGGCGCGGCGTCCGGGGTCGTGGAGCAGGGCGAGGGTGGCGCGGGCCATGGTCTCGGGCTCGCGCGGCGGGACGACCAGGCCGGTGTCGCCGACGGCCTCGCGGACGCCGCCCACGTCGGTGGAGACGGTGGTGCGGCCGCAGGACATGGCCTCGATGATGCTGAAGGGGAAGCCCTCGCTGATGGAGGAGAGCATCACGATGCTGCCGGCCGCGTAGGCCCGGGCGACCTGCTCGATGCGCCCCTCGTAGGAGATCCCGTCGCTGACGCCCAGGTCGGCGGCGAGCTTCTCCAGCCGGAGCTTGTACTCCTCGCAGCCCGCCGGGACGGGTCCGAAGAGGCGCAGGCGCAGCGCGGGCAGCTCCTCGCGCATGAAGGCGTAGGCGCGGATGAGGGTTTCGAGGTCCTTGATGGGGTCGATGCGCCCGCACCAGCTGAGGGTGGGCACCTCGGGTTCGGGGCCGGCCTCGGGGAAGGCGTGCGGGTCGACGCCGTTGTAGACGGTGCGGATCCGGTCGGAGGCGGCGCCTCCGCGCTCCTCCCAGCGGCGGTTGTACTGGTTGCAGGGGGTGATCAGGTCGGCCTGCCGGTACCCCTCGGTGTTGAGCTCGCGGTAGAAGCCGAGCAGGAGGGCCTTGACGGGCCAGCGCTGCGCGGCCGAGCGGTAGCCGAGGTAGCGCTCGCGCAGGTAGATGCCGTGCTCGGTGAGGAGGAAGGGCACCTCGTCGAGGTACTTGGCGGCGAGGGCCGGGAGGGTGGCGAGGCCGCTGCTGACGGCGTGCGCGACGCTGTCGGGCGGGATCCGCACGCAGAGCGGGCGCAGCGCGTGCTCCAGCAGGTCGGTGGCGGTGAGCGCGTCGTGGATGGTGGGCGCGGCGGCCGCGGTGGCCAGGCCGGGGCGGGTCCACAGCGTCATCAGCAGCCGGAGCACGGACTCGGAGCGCAGGGCCGGGGCGAGGCGCCCGGCGCGGGCCAGGACGGCCATCTCGCGCAGGGCCGCGGAGAAGCGGTGGTCGCCGGGGCCGCTCCCGGGTTCGAGCAGGGACAGCAGGAAGGTTTCGTAGACCTCGGTGAAGCGGCGGTGCGCCTTGCCGCGCAGGGCGGTCCGGCGGCTGCGTCCGGGGGGAGCCCCCCAGAGCGGTACGGAGGTGTGCCGGTAGACGTTGCGCGGCAGTTCCCAGGTGACCGGCTCGCGTCCGGAGCCGGTCAGGGCTATGACGTTGAAGTCGACCTCCGGCATACCGCGGACCAGCTGGTCGCACCAGGTGCTGACGCCCCCGTGGACGTGCGGATACGTGCCTTCGGTGAGCATGGTGACATGGCGCCCATGGCTCATGCGGTGTGTCCCCCCAGGACGTGAAAGGGGCCGGCGCCCGTTGTTTCGCGGAGCGCCGGCGCTCGTGTTACTCGGCTTGCGGAAGGCCCGTACGGTCAGCTGGGCAGCTTGAGCGTCACGGCGCTCTGGAGCAGTTCGGGTGCGGTCCAGGTGGAGCGGGTGCCGGCGTAGGCGGTGCCGAAGTCGGCCGATCCGAGGAGGAGTTGCTTCTTGGTGCCGTTGGGGGCGGTGACCGGGGCGACGACTCCGGAGGGCGCCTTGACGGTGACGGCGGTGCCGATGCGGTAGGCGGTGACCTTGCCCTCGGCGAGCGCCTTGTCCCAGGCCGCGCGGCGGCCGAGCTCGACGCCGGCCTCCTTCATGGTCTGGTTGACGATCGGGGCGCTGGGTGCGTAGAGGGACCGGTAGGTGTCGAGGACCTGGTTGAGCACCGGGTAGAGGGTGCGGTCCTCGGCGAGGTTGGACTGGTGGACGTAGTGCGGGCGCGGGTCGTTGGCCAGCACGTGGCGCAGGGCCGTCCGGGCCTCCTGGGGGACGATGTGGTCCAGGTAGCCGGTGGTGGCGTCCACCGGGGCCGGCAGGCAGGTGGAGGTCGCCGGGTTGTCCTCGCAGATGCCGCTGCCGCCGTGCGCGCGGCTGGTGTAGATCCAGTTGTACTCGTCGGCCATCTCGGCGTTGGTGCCCGTGTTGTAGTACACGTTCATCGGGTGCCGGGGCACCGTCAGGGCGGAGCCGACGGCCCGCTGCGCGGGTTCGCGGGAGTTGTCGCTGCCCGCCCACTTCACGCCGTTGTCGGCGAGGGCGCCGGCCAGGTTGGGGTTGTCCTGGGGCTGCTGCGGGTTGGTCTTGAGGCCCGAGTGCTCGCCGGTGACGAGCTCGGTCCGGTCGGTGGCGATGCCCTTGGAGGCGGCCCAGTTGTTGTTGTCGCGGATCTGCGCGGAGATCTCCGCGCGGCTCATGTACTGGACGGCGCCCTGGGCGTTCTTGACGCAGGTCCAGGGGATGGTGGCGGTGTTCTGGACGCACCCGAGGAAGGGGTGGGTGTAGGTGTGGTTCATCCAGCGGTACTTGGCCCGGTCGGCGACGAGCTGGGCGGTGAGGGCGTCGGTGCCGCCGTTCTCCGCCTTCCACTCCTCGCCGGCGCCCCCGTTGAAGAGCATGTCGAGCTTGAAGTCCTTGGAGGTCTGCCACTGCGCCGCGTACTGGGCGTCGGCGGCGGTCATCCGGATGGTGCTCTCCTTGCCCTCGCCGCCGGGGCAGGCGTAGTCGCCGGGCGTGCAGTTGAGCTCCTTGTTCCAGCGGGCGTCCGGCGCGAAGACGTCGTCGACGTGGACCGCGAAGTAGCTGCGGCTCTGGCCGAGGTGGACCCCCTGGGTGAGCCAGTCGACGATGCCCCGGGCCAGCAGCCGGAACTGCTGCTGGTACTGGTTGTAGCCGAAGGTGACGACCAGTTCGCTGCGGCCGTCGTGGGTGTACTCGCCGACGAGCGAGGCGCGTCCGGAGCCGACGGGGGCGTCGAGGTAGCTGGTGTACCCGGGCCGCGGCTTGCCCATGAAGCCGAAGCTCTCTGGAACGAGGGCGGAGTTGTCCTCGAAGGCCACTTGGCCTCCGAGGTAGGCGAAGGGCCCCGCCTTGCCGGCCGCGGTCACCGCGGCCTGGGTGCCGTCGAGCTCGCCGCTGAAGCCGCCGTTGTCGGTGTACTCCAGGCCGACGCCCGGGTGGGCCCAGGTGTAGGCGTCGACCTGGCGGATGCCGTACGTCGTCTCGTACGCGGCGAGCGCGGCCATCTCGGCGGAGCCCGTGCCGAACGGGTTCTCGTTCGGCAGGACGACGCCCTGGTACTTGGCGCGGGGACGGCCGTCCACCGTGTCGCTGAGGAAGCCCGCGTTGATGACCGGGCGGCTGCTGCTGCCCAGCTGGACACGGGTGTACGGGACTCCGGTGTCGCGGAGTTCCGCGGTGATGGCCTCGACCGAGCTGCCGCCGTCGTCGACGACCAGCACCTTCAGGTCGATGCGTGGGGCCACGGCCGCCTGGGCGGTCGCGGCGGGTACTGCCACGGACACCAGCGCTGCCGCGGCCATGGCGGCGGCGAGCCTGTTCATCCGGTTCTTGTTGACCATTTCGGCCTTTCCCCCCGCAGGCATCCCTCGACGCGGCCCATGGCGGTCGGCCGGGCCGGGGAGGCTCTGTGGAAATCATGCAAAGGAACCCCGCGTCCCCTTGCGAGAGTGGACCGAGTCTTTCGGACCTCGTCAGGTCTACGGGGCAAACCTGGAGCAGAGTCCACGGATGGGTGAATCTCCAGGCTTCTTGATCGAACAACTTGCCAAACCTTCGAGTGGCGTGCGGCAGAGTCCGTACGCGTAGGCTCATTTCTGGCAGCCGTCGGGCCGGAATACGATCGCCACGGATGGCCGTCCACCCACTCGGCCCACACACACAAACGGAAGCGAGACTTCACCACCGTGACTGCTCTGACTCTCAGCACTGCCGGCGCGGCGACGCTGCGCGCCGACGCCCTCGTCGTCGGTGTCGCCAAGGGCCCCAAGGGTCCGGTCGTCGCCGCAGGCGCCGAGGCCGTGGACAAGGCGTACGACGGTAAGCTCGCCGCCGTGCTCGATGCCGTCGGCGCCTCGGGCACCGAAGGCGAGATCACCAAGCTGCCGGCCCCGGCGGGCCTGAAGGTCCCGGTCGTGCTGGCGGTCGGACTCGGCTCCGTCCCCGAGAAGGACGAGTCGTTCGACGAGGAGGTGCTGCGCCGCGCCGCCGGCGCCGCCGCCCGCGCCCTGCACGGCTCCAAGAAGGCCGCCTTCGCCCTCCCCCTGGACGACGCCTCCGCCGTCACCGCCGTCGCCGAGGGCGCGCTGCTCGGCGCGTACACCTTCACCGCCTACCAGGGCGGCGAGACCAAGACCTCCAAGAACGCCGACAAGAACGGCGGCCCCAAGCAGCCGCTCGGCGAGATCGCCCTGCTCGGCGCCAAGCCGCGCGACAAGGAGCACAAGGCCGCGGCCGAGCGCGCCACGGTCGTCGCGACCGAGCTCAACATCGCTCGAGACCTGGTCAACACCCCGCCGAACGACCTCACCCCCGAGGCCTTCGCCGCCGTCGCCTCCGCGACCGCGAAGGAGAACGGCATCAAGGTCCAGGTCCTGGACGAGAAGGCCCTGATCAAGGGCGGCTACGGCGGCATCATGGGCGTCGGCAAGGGCTCCGACAACCCGCCGCGCCTGGTGAAGCTCTCCTACACCCACCCCAAGGCGGAGAAGACCCTGGCCTTCGTCGGCAAGGGCATCACCTACGACTCGGGCGGCATCTCCCTGAAGCCGGCCGGCCACAACGAGACGATGAAGTGCGACATGGCCGGCGCCGCCGCCGTCTTCGCCTCCGTCGTCGCGGCCGCGAAGCTGGGCCTGCAGGTCAACGTCACCGGCTGGCTCGCGCTCGCCGAGAACATGCCCTCCGGCACCGCCACCAAGCCGGGCGACGTGCTGCGCATGTACAGCGGCAAGACCGTCGAGGTCCTCAACACCGACGCGGAGGGCCGCCTGGTCCTCGGTGACGCGCTGACCCGTGCCTCCGAGGAGAACCCGGACGCGATCGTCGACGTCGCCACCCTGACGGGCGCGATGATGGTGGCCCTGGGCAACCGCACCTTCGCCATCATGTCGAACGACGACGCCTTCCGTACCTCGGTCCACGAGATCGCCGAGGAGGTCGGCGAGTCCTCGTGGCCGATGCCGCTCCCCGCCGAGCTGCGCAAGTCCATCGACTCCCCCACCGCGGACATCGCGAACATGGGCGAGCGCATGGGCGGCGGCCTGGTGGCCGGCCTCTTCCTGAAGGAGTTCGTCGGCGAGGGCATCACCTGGGCCCACCTCGACATCGCCGGCCCGGCCTTCCACGAGGGCGCGCCGTTCGGCTACACCCCCAAGGGCGGCACCGGCGCCGCCGTGCGCACCCTGGTGCGACTGGCCGAGCGCACGGCCACCGGTGACCTGGGCTGATGTAGCCCCGCAGCGCCGAATGTGACATGGCTCAAGCCTTGGTCGTCCACTCGATCAAGGCTTGAGCCATGTTCACCCACAACGAAATCCGTAGGTTTCTACGCACTGGTAACCCTTACTTCGGGCAGAACGACCTGCCACATCGTGGGCCCGGCGTCCCGCGTTCCGCCGACAAATGCGAAGATGGGTTCTCGGCAGGACAGGGCCCCCACCACAGGGCCGAAGAACTAGCGGCCGATTACCAGCCGCCGCCCGGTCACAGAGGACCGGTGCCCGGCGCACATGCATGGAGGACGTGACGTGGCGAACGACGCCAGCACCGTTTTCGACCTAGTGATCCTCGGCGGTGGCAGTGGCGGTTACGCCGCGGCGCTGCGCGCATCCCAGCTGGGTCTGGACGTTGCCCTGATCGAGAAGAACAAGCTCGGCGGCACCTGCCTGCACAACGGCTGCATCCCCACGAAGGCTCTGCTGCACGCGGGCGAGATCGCGGACCAGGCTCGTGAAGCCGCCCAATTCGGTGTCAAGACCTCTTTCGAGGGCATCGACATCGCGGGTGTCCACAAGTACAAGGACGAGGTCATCTCGGGCCTGTACAAGGGCCTGCAGGGCCTGGTCGCCTCCCGCAAGGTGACCTACATCGAGGGTGAGGGCCGCCTCTCCTCGCCGACTTCCGTCGACGTGAACGGCCAGCGCATCCAGGGCCGCCACGTGCTCCTGGCGACCGGCTCCGTGCCGAAGTCGCTGCCGGGCCTGAACATCGACGGCAACCGCATCATCTCCTCGGACCACGCCCTGGTCCTGGACCGCGTGCCCGAGTCCGCCATCGTCCTGGGCGGCGGCGTCATCGGCGTCGAGTTCGCCTCGGCGTGGAAGTCCTTCGGCACCGACGTGACCGTCGTCGAGGGCCTCAAGCACCTCGTCCCGGTCGAGGACGAGAACAGCTCGAAGCTGCTGGAGCGCGCGTTCCGCAAACGGGGCATCAAGTTCAACCTCGGCACCTTCTTCGACAAGGCCGAGTACACGGAGAACGGCGTGCGCGTCACGCTGGCCGACGGCAAGACCTTCGAGGCCGAGGTGCTGCTGGTCGCCATCGGCCGCGGCCCGGTCTCGCAGGGCCTGGGCTACGAGGAGCAGGGCGTCGCGATGGACCGCGGCTACGTCCTGGTCGACGAGTACATGCAGACCAACGTGCCGACCATCTCGGCCGTCGGCGACCTCGTCCCGACCCTCCAGCTCGCGCACGTCGGCTTCGCCGAGGGCATCCTGGTCGCGGAGCGTCTGGCCGGTCTCAAGACCGTCCCGATCGACTACGACGGTGTCCCGCGCGTCACCTACTGCCACCCCGAGGTCGCTTCCGTCGGCATCACCGAGGCCAAGGCCAAGGAGATCTACGGCGCGGACAAGGTCGTGGCCCTCAAGTACAACCTCGCGGGCAACGGCAAGAGCAAGATCCTCAAGACCGCGGGCGAGATCAAGCTCGTCCAGGTCAAGGACGGTGCCGTGGTCGGCGTCCACATGGTCGGTGACCGGATGGGCGAGCAGGTCGGCGAGGCCCAGCTGATCTACAACTGGGAGGCCCTGCCGGCCGAGGTCGCGCAGCTCATCCACGCGCACCCGACCCAGAACGAAGCGATGGGCGAGGCCCACCTGGCCCTCGCCGGCAAGCCGCTTCACTCCCACGACTAATCGTCCGGGCGCGACGACCACTTCCGCACATTCGTAAGGAGCAACAGAAACCATGTCGGTTTCCGTAACCCTTCCGGCGCTCGGCGAGAGCGTCACTGAGGGCACTGTCACCCGCTGGCTGAAGGCCGAGGGCGAGCGCGTCGAGGCCGACGAGCCGCTGCTCGAGGTCTCGACCGACAAGGTCGACACCGAGATCCCCTCGCCCGTCGCCGGCATCCTGGCCTCCATCAAGGTCGCCGAGGACGAGACCGTCGAGGTCGGCGCCGAGCTGGCCGTCATCGACGACGGTTCGGGCGCCCCGGCCCAGGCCGCGGCTCCGGCCGCCGCCGAGCCGGCCGCCGCCGAGCCCGCCGCCGCTCCGGCTCCGGTCGAGGAGGCCCCCGCGGCTCCCGCCCCGGCCGCCGAGGCCGCCCCCGCCGCCGCCGCTCCCGCGGCGTCCGGCACCGATGTCGTGCTGCCCGCCCTGGGCGAGTCCGTCACCGAGGGCACCGTCACCCGCTGGCTGAAGCAGGTCGGCGAGTCCGTCGAGGCCGACGAGCCGCTGCTCGAGGTCTCCACGGACAAGGTCGACACCGAGATCCCCGCGCCGGTCGCCGGCACCCTGCTGGAGATCCTGGTCGGCGAGGACGAGACCGCCGAGGTCGGCGCCCGTCTGGCCGTCATCGGCGTCGCGGGTGCGGCTCCCGCCGCGGCCCCGGCCGCCGCCGCCCCGGCTCCGGCTCCGGCCCAGGCTGCCGCCCCGGCCGCCGCTCCGGCTCCGGTCCAGGCCGCTCCGGCCGCCGCCGCTCCGGCTCCGGTTGCCGCTCCGGCCCCCGTCGCCGCCCCGGCCCCCGCGGCCGCTCCGGCGCCGGTCGCGCCCGCCGCTCCCGCCGCCCCGGCTTCCGCCGGTGACGAGGGCGCGTACGTGACCCCGCTGGTGCGCAAGCTCGCCACGGAGTCCGGCGTCAACCTGAACACGGTCACGGGCACCGGCGTCGGCGGCCGCATCCGCAAGCAGGACGTCCTGGCCGCCGCCGAGGCCGCCAAGTCCGCCGCGGCCGCTCCGGCCGCCGCCGCTCCCGCCGCGAAGGCCCCGGCCGCCGCGGTGTCCGAGCTGCGCGGTCAGACCGTCAAGATGACCCGCATGCGCAAGGTCATCGGCGACAACATGATGAAGGCCCTGCACTCGCAGGCGCAGCTCAGCTCCGTGGTCGAGGTGGACATCACCAAGATCATGAAGCTGCGCGAGAAGGCCAAGGCCGGCTTCCTCGCCCGCGAGGGCGTCAAGCTGTCCCCGATGCCGTTCTTCGTCAAGGCCGCTGCCCAGGCGCTGAAGGCCCACGCGGTCGTCAACGCCCGGATCAACGACGACGAGGGCACCATCACCTACTTCGACTCGGAGAACATCGGCATCGCCGTGGACTCCGAGAAGGGCCTGATGACCCCGGTCATCAAGGGTGCGGGCGACCTCAACCTGGCGGGCATCTCCAAGGCGACCGCCGACCTGGCCGCCAAGGTCCGCGGCAACAAGATCACGCCGGACGAGCTGTCGGGCGCGACCTTCACCATCAGCAACACCGGCTCGCGCGGTGCCCTGTTCGACACGGTCATCGTGCCGCCGAACCAGGTCGCCATCCTGGGCATCGGTGCCACGGTGAAGCGCCCGGTGGTCATCGAGACCGCCGAGGGCACCAACATCGGCATCCGCGACATGACGTACCTGACCCTGTCCTACGACCACCGCCTGGTGGACGGCGCGGACGCGGCCCGGTACCTCACGGCCGTCAAGGCCATCCTGGAGGCCGGCGAGTTCGAGGTCGAGCTCGGCCTGTAGGGCTCACGCCGCGAGGCGGCAGTCACACGTTCGGCGCCCTTGTCCGGAAACCACTCCGGGCAGGGGCGCCGTCGTCTTACCCTGCCGGTCCGGGAACGGCCAGCGGGGGGCATGCATGTCACGTGCACGAGTGAACGATCTTGTGGTGGTACTGCCGGGCATCATGGGGAGCAGGCTGGCGGACGCCGCCGGAAAGCCGGTCTGGGACCTGTCGGGCGGCGCCCTGTGGCGCGGCCTGCGCACCTTCGGCGGCTCCGTGAACCGCCTGCGCCTCCCGAAGGACATCGGCGACGGCCACCCGGACGACGGGGTGGTCCCCACCGGCCTCATGCCCGACGTCCACGCGATCCCCGGGGTCGGGCAGCCGGTCGACGGCTACACCGACCTCCTGGTCTGGCTGGAGCGGTCCTTCAGCCTGTCCCCCGGCGCCAACCTCGTCCCCTTCCCGTACGACTGGCGCCTGTCGTGCCGCTACAACGCGGAGCGGCTGCGCAGGACCGTCGCCCGCGCACTGGAACGCTGGCGGGCCTCCGCGCCCGAGCGCGCCGACGCCCGGGTGGTGTTCATCTGCCACTCCATGGGCGGGCTGGTGGCCCGCCACTACGTGGAGCGCCTCGGCGGCCACGAGGTCACCCGCCGTCTGATCACGCTGGGCACCCCGCACCGCGGCTCCCTGGACGCCCTCGGCCATCTGGTCAACGGCCTGCGCAAGGGCTGGGGGCCGCTCGGCGTCGACCTGAGCGCGTTCGCGCGCAGCCTGCCGTCGCTGCACCAGCTGGCTCCCGACTACGCCTGCGTGGAGGGCCCGGGCGGTCTCGCGTGCGCCCGCGACCTGCCGGGCCTGCCCGGTGTCGACCCCGGGCTGCTGGCGGACGCGGCCCGCTTCCACGCGGACCTGCGCCGGTCCGCCGCCCGCCCCGACCCCGTGACGCTGCACGCCATCACGGGCATCCGCCAGCCCACCCTGACGACGGCGGAGATCACCGACCGCGGGCTGTCCCCGCTGTGGCTCATCGACGGCACCGACGAGCGCGGCGACGGCACCGTCCCCCGCCTCTCCGCCCGCCCGACGAACGCCGAGAACACCGGCTACGCCGTCGACGAGGCCCACACCCCCTGCGAGCAGCACGGCTCGCTCCAGAACAACCGGGGCGTACGGGACGCCCTGGCCGGCCTGCTGGGCCACGAGCGCCCCTTCCACCGCGGCGAGGACGGTGACGTCCCGCTGAGCGTGCTCGCTCCCCCGCTGCTGGAGGCGGGGGAACCGTACGAGGTCGCGGTGACGGTCCCGTCGGAGGTCCCGGACCACGACGCGCTCCACCTCACGGCGGAACTCCGCCCGGCCGACGGGAGGCAGCCGCTCGCCCGGACCCTGCGGCCCCTCGGCGAGGGCCGGTACGCCGCGGCGTTCCCGGCGCCGGACCCCGGCGCCTACCGGCTGGCGGTACGGGTGACCGCGCACGCGGAGACGACGGTGACGGCGCTGTCCCTGGTGGGGGCAGCCGGTGAGTGAGCACGCCGACGAGATCCGCGGGACGGCCCTGGGGGTCGTGGTCGAGAACCACCGGCACCCGCAGAAGTTCCCCACCCTGACCGGCGCGATCTCCCAGATGCGGGAGCTGTGCGCACTGCTGGAGACCCGGGGCTACACGCCGACCGTACTGCCGGACCCCGGCCGGCCGGCCCTCGTCGCCGCGGTGAAGGACTGGGCGACGGGCCGCAGCACCGACCGGCGCCGCGGCCCCGCCGTCATCCTCTGGTCCGGCCACGGGGTGCTCGACCGCCAGGGGCTGCGCCTGGTCCTGCACGACACCGACGACGCCCGGTACGGCGATGAGACATATTCGGCCAACCTCCTGACGGAGGCGGCCGTGCGCAGCGGGGCGGACCAGATGCTGCTGCTCATCGACACCTGCCATGCGGGCGCCGGGGTCATGGAGTCCCTGGACACGGCCTTCAACAAGCTGACCTCGGAGAACCTGCCCCCGGGGCGGTCGGGCTGGCTCGGTGTGCTCGCGAGCAGCCGTCCCCAGGAGAAGGCCGAGGCGGCCGGGATCCTGTTGGAGACCCTCACCCGGGTGCTCCGCGAAGGGCCGCGCAGCGAGGACTACCTGCACGAGTGGAGCAGCCGGAACGGGCAGGTCAGCGGGGCCACGGTGATCCACACCGTGCTCGCCCAGTGGCCGGCGGGGGTGGGCCACAAGCCGGTTCCGGCCATGTTCGGCGAGCCGCGGCTGATGTTCGACAACCCGCTGCGGAGGAACGTCTCGGAGCCGGAGCTGGTCGAGCACCTGGTGCAGGCGAGCCGCGGGGCGCCGGTGGACGACGGGGGCTGGTTCTTCAGCGGCCGGCGCAACGTGCTGGGGCAGATCACCGAGTGGCTGGAGGCGCGGCAGCCGGGGCTGTTCCTGGTGACGGGCAGCGCGGGCTGCGGCAAGTCGGCCGTGCTGGGACGCGTGGCGACGCTGTCCGACCCCCTCCACCGGGCGGACATCCTGGACCACGGGGCCCTCGCCCCGGAGGATCCGGACCCTGGCGAGGGCGCGGTGGACGCCTCCCTGCACCTGCGGGGCTACACCGTCCAGCAGCTGGCCGAGGCCGTCGCCCGCGAACTGGACCTCGCCGTCCCGCAGACTCCCGCCGCGCTGATCGCCGAGGTGGAGGGGAAGTGGCCCGCGGCCTGCCGGGACCGCCTCCCGGCCCTGGTCCTGGACGGCCTGGACGAGGCGGCCCCCGACCAGGCCTACCCGATCGTCGAACAGCTCCTGGCGCCGCTGAGCCGCCTGGTCTGCGTACTGCTCGGCTCCCGGGACCGGCCCTTCCGCCCGCAGGAGGAACTCCAGGAACCCCTGGACGAGGCGGTGAGGCGCCTGGGAGGCGTCCGGGCCCGCGAGTCGGACCTGGACGACGAGACCGACACCGAGAACGACATCTGGACCTACTGCCGGCTCCGCCTGGAGGCCCGCGAGCTGCCGCCGGCGGACGCGGCGACGGCTTCCGGCCTGATCGCGGACCGCGCCTCCGCCCACACCGGCGGCTTCCTCTTCGCCAGGATGGCGACGGACTCGGTGATCAGGCGGTTCGCGGCGGCGCCGGACGCGGAGGCTGCGGCGCATGCGGGGGCTGCGGCGCACGCGGGGGCTGCGGCGCACGCGGAGGACTGGGCGCAGGCCATCCCGTCCTCCATCAGCGCCGCCTTCACCGATGACCTGGCGCAGGGCCCGCAGCGGGTGCGGGAGGGCGAAACCCTCCCGCACGCCGCCCAGGACCTGCTGACCGCACTGGCCTGGAGCGCCGGCAACGGCATGCCGGCGCGCGGCGTCTGGGAGGCGGCGGCCTCCGCCCTCGCCTCCGGGGACACCGCGTACGGTCCCGAGGACGTGGACTGGCTGCTGAACACGTACGGCCGCTACGTGGTGGAGGACAGCGACGGGGTGCAGGCGGTGTACCGGCTGTACCACCGCGAGTTCATCGCCCACCTGAGGGATGCCCGCGAGGGGGCCGACGGGGCGTACCGCGTGGCGAGCGCACTGGTCGGCCTCCTGCGCGAGCAGACGGCGGACGCCGCGGTGATGGAGGCGGCGAATCCGTACCTGCGCGGGGCGCTCGTGTCCCATGCGGCAATAGTGGGAGGACGCGGCATCGCACTGGTCCGTGAGCTCGTCGCGGACCGAGGGGACGCATTCCGTCCTGATCTCGCACGCACGCTGGGCAACGTGTCAGTCTCCCTGTCCCGGGCCGGGAGGCGCATCGAAGCCCTCGCACCGGCGCTGGAGGCCGTCGGCCTTTACCGGGCCCTCGCCGAGAACGATCCGGAAACCTACCTCCCCCGCCTCGCCATGTCTCTCAACAACCTCGCCACCGCCCAAGGCGAGACCGGAGACGACCAAGGCGCCCTGACCACGGTGACCGAAGCAACCGCCCTTCGCCGGGCCCTCGCCGAAACCGATCCGGCCGCATTTCTCCCCAACCTCGCCGGCACCCTCAACAACCTCGCGAACTTCCGAAGCCGGACCGGCGACAAGCAAGGCGCACTGACCACGATCACCGAAGCCACGGAGCTCTACCGGGACCTCGCCGACACCAACCCGGCCGCCTACCTCCCCAACCTCGCCATGTCCCTCAACACCCTCGCCACTTCCCAAAGCGAGACCGGCGACCGACAAGGCGCACTCACCACCATCAGCGAAGCCACGGAGCTCTTCCGGGACCTCGCCGACACCAACCCGGCCGCCTACCTCCCCGACCTCGCCATGTCCCTCAACAACCTCGCCAACGCCCAAAGCGAGACCGGCGACCGACAAGGCGCGCTGACCACCATCAGCGAATCCGTCAAGCTTCGCCGGGGCCTCGCCGCCACGAAGCCGGCGGCCTATCTCCCCGACCTCGCCGGCGCCCTCAACAACCTCGCCAACGCTCGAAGCGAGACCGGCGACCGACAGGGGGCGCTGACCACCATCACCGAAGCCACCACCCTCTACCGGGACCTCGCCGACACCAACGCGGCCGCCTACCTCCCCGACCTCGCCGGCGCCCTCAACAACCTTGCCAACATTCAAGGCGCAAGCGGCGACCGACAGGGCGCACTTGCCACGATCACCGAAGCCACCACCCTCTACCGGGACCTCGCCGACACCAACCCGGCCGCCTACCTCCCCGACCTCGCCATGTCCCTCAACAACCTCGCCAACGCCCAAGTCTCGACCGGAGACAAGCTAGGCGCACTTGCCACGATCACCGAAGCCACCCCCTTCTACCGGGACCTGGTCGACACCAACGCGGCCGCCTACCTCCCCGACCTGGCCATGTCCCTCAACAACCTCGCCAACATTCAGGGCGCGAGCGGCGACCGACTCGGCGCAATGGCCACCATCACCGAAGCCACCGCTCTCTACCGAGACCTCGCCACCACCAACCCGGCCGCCTACCGCCCCCACCTGGCCATGTCCCTCAACAACCTCGGGAACACCCAAGAGGCGATTGGCGACAGCCAAGGCGCGCTGATCACCATCACCGAAGCCACCACGCTCTACCGGGACCTCGCCGACACCAACCCGGCCGCCTACCTCCCCGACCTCGCCATGTCCCTCAACAACCTCGCCAACGCCCAAAGCAAGACGGGCGACAGCCAAGGCGCACTTACCACCATCACCGAAGCCACCACCCTTCGCCGCGCGCTCGCCCATGGCGACCCGGCCGCCCACCTCCCCGACCTGGCCGGCGCCCTCAACAACCTCGCGAACGCCCAAGGCGCGAGTGGCGACCGGCAGGGCGCACTGGCGACCATCTCCGAGGCCACCACCCTTCGCCGCGCCCTGGTCCAGACCGACCCAGCTGCACATCTCGCCGACCTCGCCATGACCCTCCACAACCTCGCCACGGTCAAGAACGAGGTTGGAGACCAAGAGGGCGCACGGGCGGCCATCACGGAATCCGCACGCCTCTACATGGACCTCATCGACGCCACCCCGGACGCCCACCTCCCCGACCTTGTCAACACTCTCGCCAACCTCGCACGCATATCCACGGTGGAGGACGCCCTCGCGGCCTTCGCCGAGGCTGAGCGTGCTCTGGCCGCGCGTCCGGAGGCTGCCCGCTCCCTGGTGCTGGGGCGCGCCCGTCTGGAGATCAGCCACGCGGAACCCGGCGTCGGCATCCGCACCCTCATCCCCCTCGCACACGACCCGGTACCGGCGGGAGAGCGAAACCCCACAGCCTTCCGAGCACGGCATCTCCTGCGCACCCACAGCCAGGCCGACACCGCGAGTGCATCCCAGGTGCGCGCACTCTGGCACGAGGCGACCGGAGCCGAAGCCCCGTCCTGGCTGGCGCTCCCGAAAGCCGCGCTCCGCCTCGCCGCCGAGTGGATCAACAGCCCCACCTGGGCAGACTCCCGTGCCTTCTGGGACGAGCACGCCGAAGACCTGGGATCGGCCGACACCGCAGCCGCCTTGGAGGAGCTCGCCCTGGCCACCGAGGAAGCCGGAAGGCACCTGCGGATCGCCCGCGAGGCAACGGCGGCCGGACCGGACAGCGCCTTCCGCCCCTACCTCACCGGGGAACTCCTGGACGCCTGGAGCGATCTGTCCACCTGGGAGGACTCCCAGGCCTACCTCACCGACCACGCGGCGGAGCTCCTGCATGATCAGGCCCTCGAACTGCTCGGCTCCGACGGGGATGCAGCCGGTTCGGCGGTGCACCATTCACTGCTCACCCTCGCCCGCGCGGACGGGATCCCGGCCGCCTACCGGTACGTCGAGGACCGCCCCGCGCTGGACGACCGGGTCCGACGCCTTCTCGCCGAGCGGGAGGCCGAGCCCGATCTCTTGCAGGCCCTTGCGCTCCTGGAGCTCTTCGTCCACGAGGACGAGTTCACCGGGGCCGCCCACCTCGCGATGGGCAACGCCTTGGCCGGAGACGCCTCGTCCCCTGGCCCCACCACCTGGCCCCCCGCCGAACCGGCCCACCGCAACCAGGTCATCTCCGAGATCGCCGCCCTCATCGGCCGGCACCCCCCGCACGCCGCGGCCCTGAGTGCGCTGATCCAGAGCCTCGTGGCCGGGTAGGCGGTGCTTGTAACCAGCCTCACCCTGCGTCCCTGACCGCGAACGCTTCGCGCCGGGCTACTGCGCCGTATTGTCTACGCATCAGAGCTCTGCATGCCCCCACAGGAGATGAAGCCCGGATGATCACCCCACCCGTCGTGCACTCGCTGCGCGAGCAGATCCGCGAGCACATCGTGGAGGGGATCGTCAGCGGGCGCTGGAAGCCCGGCGAGCGGATCGTCGAGCGCCGGATCGCCGTGGAGCTGGAGGTCAGCCAGACGCCGGTGCGCGAGGCCCTGCGCGAGCTGGAGACGCTGCGGCTGATCGAGTCGGCGCCGAACAAGGGCGTGCGCGTGCGGAACCTGTCCGCGGCGGACCTGGAGGAGATCTACCCGGTGCGGGCCGGTCTGGAGCAGATCGCCGCCGAGCTGGCGGCGCCCCGCCTGGCCGCCGACTGCTCGGCGCTGGAGCCGCACGTCGCCGCCCTGTGGGAGGCCGACCGGACCGAGGACGGGACCGCGCAGGTGCGGCACACCGTCGGGTTCCACCGGGAGATGGTGCGGGCGGCCGGGAACAGCGTGCTGCTGCACACCTGGGAGAGCCTGGGCATCGAGGTGTTCACGGCCCTGTCCATCCGGTGGCTGGGAACCGTCCAGAAGTCCTACGCGGAGGAGCACGAGGCCCTGGTCGCGGCGTTCCGCAGCCAGGACCCGGAGATCGGCCTGCTCGTGAAGCGGCACGTCCTGGGGTGCGCCCCGAGGGCGTGAGCTGCCCGTATTGCCCCCGTCTGACCGGCACCGGGTGCCTTTTTCCCTGGCACGCGGTGCCGACTTTTGGCAGATGGACGTTTCTTTGTCACTTTTATTTGATCGATCATCGATCAGCGATTTACAGTCGTCGCGGACCTCAACCAGGTCCAACGACCCTGTCCTGCCCGTCAGGGATTTTTTCACCACCTCTCCTTTGTCCGGAAGGCGGCGCACACCGATGTCCGACCCCGTAGGAAAGCTTCCGAGCGAGCTCGACCAGCTCCCGGACCGCGACACCGAAGAGACCGCCGAATGGGCGGCCTCCCTCGACGCCGTCGCACAGGCCGCCGGTACGCGCCGCGCCGAATACCTGCTCCGCCGCACCCTCCAGCACGCCGAGGCCGCCGGCCTCGCCCTGCCGAAGCTGCTGGAGACGGACTACGTCAACACCATCCCCACCTCCGCGGAGCCCGAGTTCCCGGGCGACGAGGAGATGGAAGCCAAGATCACCGCCTGGAACCGCTGGAACGCGGCCGCCATGGTGACCCGCGGCTCCAAGTACGGCGTCGGCGGCCACATCGCCACCTTCGCCTCCGCCGCGTGGCTGTACGAGACCGGCTTCCAGCACTTCTTCCGCGGGAAGGAGGCCGACGGATCGGGCGACCAGCTCTACATCCAGGGCCACGCCTCCCCCGGCATCTACGCCCGCGCCTTCCTCGACGGGCGCATCTCCGAGCAGCAGCTCGACAACTTCCGCCAGGAGTCCGGCGGCAACGGCCTGCCGTCCTACCCGCACCCGCGGCGCCTGCCGTGGCTGTGGGAGTTCCCGACGGTGTCCATGGGCCTCGGCCCGCTGTCCGCGATCTACCAGGCGCGCTTCAACCGCTACCTGCAGAACCGCAGCATCAAGGACACCGCCAACTCGCACGTCTGGGCCTTCCTGGGCGACGGCGAGATGGACGAGCCCGAGTCGACCGCCGCCCTGGCCCTCGCCTCCCGCGAGCAGCTCGACAACCTGACCTTCGTCATCAACTGCAACCTGCAGCGCCTCGACGGTCCGGTCCGCGCCAACTTCCGCGTGGTCCAGGAGCTGGAAGCCCAGTTCCGCGGCGCCGGCTGGAACGTCATCAAGTCGCTGTGGGGCTCCGCCTGGGACGAGCTGTTCCAGCTCGACACCACGGGCGCCCTGGTACGCCGCCTGCGCGAGGTACCCGACGCGCAGTTCCAGACGTACGCGACCCGCGACGTGGCCTACATCCGCCAGCACTTCTTCGGCGCCAACGCCGAGCTCGTGCAGCTGGCGGGCGTGCTGTCCGACGCGAAGATCGCCGAGTGCTTCCACAGCTCCCGCGGCGGCCACGAGCCCCGCAAGGTCTACGCCGCGTACAAGGCCGCCCTGGAGCACAAGGGTGCGCCGACGGTCATCCTGGCGCAGACCGTCAAGGGCTACACGCTGGGTGCCGGGTTCGAGTCGAAGAACGCGAACCACCAGATGAAGAAGCTCACGATCGACGAGTTCAAGGACATGCGCGACCTCCTCGGCCTCCCGATCCCGGACAGCGCCTTCGCCGACGGCCAGGTCCCCTACGGCCACCCCGGCGCGAACAGCCCCGAGGTGCAGTACCTCAACGAGCGCCGCGCGGCTCTCGGCGGCCCCGCCCCGGCCCGCAAGGTCAAGCAGGTGGCGCTGCCCGCCCCCGCGGACCGCTCCTTCGCCCCGCTGCTCAAGGGCTCCGGCAAGCAGGAGATGGCCACCACCATGGCCTTCGTCCGGCTCGTCAAGGACCTGATGCGGGACAAGGAGACCGGCAAGCGCTGGGTGCCGATCGTCCCCGACGAGGCCCGCACCTTCGGCATGGAGTCCCTCTTCCCGTCGGCCGGCATCTACTCGCCGCTGGGCCAGACGTACGAGCCGGTCGACCGCGACCAGCTCATGTACTACAAGGAAGCCAAGGACGGCCAGATCCTCAACGAGGGGATCACCGAGGCCGGCGCCATGGCCGACTTCATCGCCGCCTGCACGTCGTACGCGACGCACGGCGAGCCGATGATCCCGTTCTACATCTTCTACTCGATGTTCGGCTGGCAGCGCACCGCCGACCAGATGTGGCAGCTCGCCGACCAGCTCGGCAAGGGCTTCATCGTCGGCGCCACCGCCGGCCGCACCACCCTGACCGGTGAGGGCCTGCAGCACGCGGACGGCCACTCGCACCTGATCGCGTCCACGAACCCGGCGTCGCTCAACTACGACCCGGCCTTCGCGTACGAGATCGCGGTGATCGTCAAGGACGGCCTGCGCCGGATGTACGGCGAGAAGCCGGAGGACGTCTTCTACTACCTGACGGTCTACAACGAGCCGAAGGTGCAGCCGGCCATGCCCGAGGGCGTGGAAGAGGGCATCCTCAAGGGCCTCTACCGCTTCAACACGGCGGCCGACCTGGCGGAGGCGGCCCCGGCCGCGGACGCCCCGAAGGTCCAGCTGATGGCCTCCGGTACGGCGATCCACTGGATCCTGGAGGCGCAGAAGCTGCTCGCCGCCGACTGGAACGTGGCCGCCGACGTCTGGTCCGCCACCTCCTGGGGCGAGCTGCGCCGCGACGCGCTGGAGTGCGACGAGGCGCTGCTGCGCGGCGAGGTCCGCACCCCGTTCGTCACCCGCGCGCTGGAAGGCGCGCAGGGCCCGGTGCTGGCCGTGTCCGACTGGATGCGCCAGGTCCCGGACCAGATCAGCCAGTGGGTGGAGCAGGACTACACCTCGCTGGGCACGGACGGCTTCGGCCTGTCCGACACCCGCGAGGGCGCCCGCCGCCACTTCGGTGTCGACGCCCAGTCGATCGTGGTGGCCGCGCTGGCCCAGCTCGCCCGCCGCGGCGAGGTACCGGCGTCCTCCGTCAAGGAGGCCCGGGAGCGCTACGGCCTCTGAGCCCCGCCCACCCGTGAGGCGGCCCTCCCTTCGGGGCGGGCCGCCTCACGGCGTTCCCGCAGGCCCGGCCCCGCCCGCCGCGAGGTCCTGCCCGCTGAGCCGCGCCCGCAGCGCGGCCATGACGTCGTCCGCCCCCAGATCCCGGGCCACCCCGGCGCCCCCGCCGGGCCGCGCTGCGGGGACGGCCCCGCCGCGGCCGCCGCCGGGCGGCGCGAGCAGCCGGTCGCGCAGGGAGTCCAGGCGGGCCGCGAGCTCCGCGCGCTCCGCACCGATCGCGGCCTGCTCGCGCGCCGTTTCGGCCCGCAGGCGCTCGGCCCGGTCCAGGGCCTCGCACACCACCTCGCGGGACCGCCATGACGCCCTGGCCAACATCTCGCGCGTGTCGTCCGCCGCGGCGGCGAGCGCCCGCTCGGCCTCTTGCACCGCCTCGGCGCGGTCCCGCTCGGCCTCTGCGCGGTCCCGCTCTGCCTCGTCGCGGTCCCACTCGGCCTCTGCCCGGTCCCGCTCGGCCCGCTCGCGCACCTCGACGAGCGCCTCCTCGACCGCGGCCCGCCGGTCGGCCAGCTCGCGGTCGGCCTCCGCCCGCCGGTCACGCAGCGTCCACTCGAGGTCCGCCGTGGCCCGGTCCATCCGTGCCCGGGTCTCCTTCAGGAGGAGCTCCGCCTCCCGGCGCCGCAACTCCGCCTCCTCGGCGTCCCTTCTGGCTCCCACGCGAAGCCGCTGGGCCTGCGCCCGGATCACGGCGGCGTCCAGCAGGGCCTGGTCGGTCATGGCCGCCGCCCGGGACCGGGCGGCGGTCTCCGTACGGGCCGCCCGTGCCGTGCTCCTGCGCCGGGCCGTGGCCGACTCGCGCCACTGCCGCGCCCGACGGACCGCCCGGAGCTCCCGCAGGACCGCGTCGGCGTCCGCCGGCCGTGCGCCGGGCTCCTTCGCGAGCAGCCTCATGACCAGGTGCTCGATGCGGTACGGGACCCCCGCCGCGGCCTTGCCCAGGGGTGGTACCTCGGCGTGGACCTGCTTGTAGATCAACCCGAGGACGCTGTCGGCAGTGAAGGGAGGGGCGCCCGCGAGTCCCTCGTACATGAGACAGCCCAGGCTGTAGAGGTCGGACCGGGGCCCGATCCCCTTCTCTCCCCGGCACTGCTCCGGAGACATGTACTGGGGGGTGCCCACCACCTTGCCCTCCGGTGTCAGGGCGGACAGGCGCCAGGTGTCCCCGAGGAACGCGGCGATGCCGAAATCCAGCACCTTGACGCGCCCGTCGGCGGTGACGACGACGTTCTGCGGCTTGATGTCGCGGTGCACGATCCCGCGCGCGTGCGCCGAGGCGAGCGCGGAGGCGATCCGGGAGGACCAGTGCACCACCTTCTGCCAGGGCGGCCGGGGCGCTCTGCGGAACTCCTCGGCGAGGGTGCGGCCGTCGAGGCGCTCCATGACGAGGTAGAAGTGGCGGCGGCCGGCCCACACCGCCTCGCCCCAGTCGTGGACCGTCACGGTGTGCGGGCTCGGGAACCCGGCGGCCGTCAGCACCTCGCGGACGAACCGCCGCTCCACCGCGACGCCGCGCGGCCCGGGCGCCCCGGGGACCAGCTTGACCGCGACCGGCCGCTGGAGCCGGTGGTCCACCGCACCCCAGACCTGACCCATCCCGCCACTGTCCAGGCACTGCTCCAGCCGGTACCTGTCCCCGAGCAACTCGTCCTGCACCCGCGCCTCCCCTGACCGCCGGCCTCCTGCTGTCGAGTATGGCGCCCGAACGGGGGAGTTCGGCCTCATGGTCGGGGCGGGCGGGGGGTAGGACACCGGCCTTTCGCCGTACGCGCGGTGGCGGCGCGGGGTCGGACCCGTGATGCTGGAGCGGTGATGGACGAGACGGAGTTCTGGGAGATCGTCGACCGTACCCGCGAGGCCGCCGACGGCGACCCCGAGGAACACGCCGAGCTGCTCGTGGAGCGGCTGGCCCAACTCGACCCCGACTCCGTCCTGGACTTCGCCCGGCACTTCGAGTCGCGGTACAACCGGGCGTACACCTGGGACCTGTGGGGCGCGGCCTGGGTGCTGCTCGACGGGGCGAGCGACGACGCCTTCGACTACTTCCGCTGCTGGCTGATCGGCCAGGGCCGGGAGGTCTTCGAGGGCGGGGTGCACGATCCGGACCAGCTCGCGGAGCTCCTGGGCGAATTCGACGAGGAGATCGACGGCGACGGCGAGGAGCTGGGGTACGCGGCCGACGAGGCCTACGAGCAGCTGACCGGTTCGGTGGCCCCGGACCTGGGCGTCCCGCTGCAGCCGGCAGAGCCGGAGGGCGCCCCGCTGGACTTCGAGAACGAAGCCGTGCTCGCGGAGCGCTTCCCCCGGCTCTGGGACCGCTTCAGGGGCTGACCCCCGGTGGTGCGGCGCCTAGTGCTGTGACCGCAATGGTTCACCGGGTCGCGACGCCCGGCACGGCACTAGTAGTGCGTACCGCCGTCGATGCGGATCTCCGTACCGGTGATGAACGCGCCGTCCTCGGAACCCAGCATCGCGACGACGCCCGCCACGGTCTGCGGGCCGGCGAAGCCCTGGCCGATGGCCGGGGCGAGCTTGGCGAAGAGGGACCAGTCGGTGTCCTCGGGCAGGCCGGGGCCGTTGCCGGTGGTCATGCCGCTCTCGATGGAGCCCGGTGCGACGGACACGAAGCGCAGGCCCTGCTTGCTGTACTCGGCGGCCAGCGCGTGGGTCATGGACTGGATGCCGCCCTTGCTGGCCGCGTACGCGGACATGTAGGGGTGGGCGAAGGACGCCGAGGTGGAGCTGAAGTTCACCACGACCGGCTGCGCGCCGGCCAGCAGCGCCGGGAGCGACTCGCGGATCATCAGGAAGGTGCCGGTCAGGTTGACCCCGATGACCCTGTTCCACAGGTCGAGCGTGGTCTGGCGGGTGTGCGCGGAGCGCAGGATCCCGGCGGCGTTGACGAGTACGTCGATCCCGCCGAGGGCGTCGACCGCGGCGGCCACGCCCTCCCTGACCGCGTTCTCGTCGGATATGTCGAGCAGGGCGGTGGTGAGGCGGTCCTGGTGGCCGTCGGCCGCTGCCCGGTCGGCGGTGACCTTGAGACCGGCCTCGCTGACATCGACCGTGTGGACCCGGCCGCCTTCGGCGAGGATCCGGTGGACGGTGGCCTGGCCGATGCCGGAGCCGCCGCCGGTGATGAGGACGCGACGTCCTTCGTAACGGTTCATGGGGCGAGCGTACCGAAGCGATGACACGTTTTGCCAGGGTGTCAAAGCATGCAATCAACGTTCCTGCGAGGGGTACGCTTCACTGCGTGAGATCCCCACGTCCGTACGCTCCCCAGGCCGGCCCCGGAGCCCAGTCGCTGACCGAGCGCCGCAAGGCCGCCACCCAGCTCGACATCGCCCGCGCGGCCTGCGAACTCTTCGCCGAGCACGGCCCCGACGGCACCACGGCCGAGGACATCGCCCATCGGGCCGGCGTGGCGCTGCGTACGTTCTACCGCTACTTCCGCAACAAGCAGGAGGCGGTGGCCCCCCTGCTCGCGGTCGGCGGCGACGCCTGGCGCGCCCTGCTCGCCGAAGAGGATCCCGGCACCCCGCTCGCCGAAGCCCTGGAACGCGCCGTCAGGCGGACGCTGAGCGAACCCCAGGCGGTGGAGGAGGGGCTGGAGGTGACCCGCGGCCTGCTGCGCGCGGCGGCCGGCGACGAGGCCCTGCGGGCGGTCTGGTACCGCGTGAACCAGGACTCCGAGGAGCGCCTGGTCCCGGTGGTCGCCCGGCTGGCCGGCCCGGACGCCGACCTCCTGGACGTACGCCTGCTCGCCGCGGCGGCGACGGACGCGATCCGGATCTCGCTGGAGCTGTGGTCGACCACGGACGCCCCGGTCTCGGGCTCCGGCTCCCCCACCGAACTGGCGGTGCGCTGCCTGCGCGACCTCACAGGCGCGATGCCCTTGCTCCGCTGAGGTCAGCAGAGCAAGGGCATGGCATCGTGCACCTCGGTCCCGGGCCAGTGGCCCCGGGTGTCAGGGGCAGGTTTCAGTCAGCGGCCGCCACCCCAGCCGCCGCCGCCATCGCCGCCGCCGCCGCCCCAGTCACCGTTGCCGCCGCCGCCGTTGCCGCCGCCGCCCCAGTCACCGTTGCCGCCGCCGCCGTTGCCGCCGCCGCCCCAGTCACCGTTGCCGCCACCGCCGTTGCCGCCACCGCCCCAGTCACCGTTGCCGCCACCGCCGCCGTTGGCCCAGTCACCGTTGCCGTTGCCGCCGCCGCCCCAGTCACCGTTGCCGCCGCCACCGCCGCCCCAGTCACCGTTGCCGTTGCCGTTGCCGCCGCGACCGTTGCCCCAGTCCCAGTCGCCGTTGCCGCCCCGGCCGTTGCCCCAGTCCCAGTCGCCGTTGCCACCACGGCCGGAGTCGTTCCAGTTCGAGTGCCAGTTGGCGTCGCGCCAGTTGTCGTCGCGCCAGTTTTCGTTGTATCCGCCGACTCCGCCCTGCTCCCAGCACCAGCTGGGCCGGTCGCGCCAGTCACGGTCGCAGCAGTAGTCGTACCGGGCGTCCGAACGGTTCGAGGGGTACCGGTAGCAGTCGTAGCCGCCGTTCCCACCGCCGCCGCTACCGGTGACGACCGAGGCCGAAGCACTGGCGACGGGCAGCACGCCTATCGCGACTCCCGCGGCGCCTGCCATGGCTGCCGCAACGATCCTACGGCGCATTTTCATGCACCTCCGCACATGTCTCGCTTATCCAGCCTTTAGGACATTTCCACCCTCGCCCGAGTGCGACCCGCTGTCAAAGCAGAAGGCCCCCCGCCACACTCCGTGGAGTGCGGCGGGGGGCCTCCCATCAGGCATTTTCTAGAGATCGAAGTAAAGCTCGAACTCGTGGGGGTGCGGACGCTGCGCGATCGGGGCGATCTCGTGCGTGCGCTTGTAGTCGATCCAGGTCTCGATCAGGTCCGGGGTGAAGACGCCGCCGGCCAGGAGGTACTCGTGGTCGGCCTCCAGGGCCTTGAGGACGTCCTCGAGGCTGGTCGGGACCTGCGGGACGCTCGCGTGCTCGTCGGGCGAGAGCTCGTAGAGGTCCTTGTCGATCGGCTCCATCGGCTCGATCTTGTTCTTGATGCCGTCGAGACCCGCGAGGAGCAGCGCCGAGAAGGCGAGGTACGGGTTCGAGGACGGGTCCGGGGCGCGGAACTCGACGCGCTTGGCCTTCGGGTTCGAGCCCGTGATCGGGATGCGCATGGCGGCGGAGCGGTTGCGCTGCGAGTACACCATGTTGACCGGCGCCTCGAAGCCCGGCACCAGGCGGTGGTACGAGTTCACCGTCGGGTTGGTGAAGGCGAGCAGCGACGGGGCGTGCTTGAGGATGCCGCCGATGTAGTAGCGCGCGGTGTCCGACAGGCCCGCGTAGCCGGCCTCGTCGTAGAACAGCGGGTCGCCGTTGGCCCACAGCGACTGGTGCACGTGCATGCCCGAGCCGTTGTCGCCGAAGATCGGCTTGGGCATGAAGGTCGCGGTCTTGCCGTTCTTCCAGGCGACGTTCTTCACGATGTACTTGAAGAGCATCAGGTCGTCGGCCGCGGCCAGCAGCGTGTTGAACTTGTAGTTGATCTCGGCCTGGCCGCCGGTGCCGACCTCGTGGTGCTGGCGCTCGACCTGGAGGCCCTGGGCGTCCAGCTCGAGGGAGATCTCGGCGCGCAGGTCGGCGAAGTGGTCGACCGGGGCGACCGGGAAGTAGCCGCCCTTGTAGCGGACCTTGTAGCCGCGGTTGTTCTCCTCGGAACCGGTGTTCCAGGCGCCGGCCTCGGAGTCGATGTGGTAGAAGCCCTCGTTCGCGGAGGTCGCGAAGCGCACGCTGTCGAACACGTAGAACTCGGCCTCGGGGCCGAAGAACGCGGTGTCGGCGATGCCGGTGGAGGCGAGGTACGCCTCGGCCTTCTTCGCGATGTTGCGCGGGTCGCGGCTGTAGGCCTCGCCCGTGATCGGGTCGTGGATGAAGAAGTTGATGTTCAGCGTCTTGTCACGGCGGAACGGGTCCAGGCGCGCGGTGGTGATGTCGGCACGCAGCGCCATGTCGGACTCGTGGATGGCCTGGAAGCCACGGATCGAGGAGCCGTCGAAGGCGAGCTCCTCCGCCGGGTCGAACGCCCGCGCCGGGATGGTGAAGTGCTGCATCACACCAGGCAGGTCGCAGAAGCGGACGTCGACGAACTTGACGTCGTTCTCCTCGATGTACTGCTTCACTTCGTCGGCGTTCTGGAACATCCAACTCCTCCTACTCCCGACCCCGGGGGAGGGACGGGCTGTATAGCTCGTGGTGCGTCAGTGCGGTGTCGCACGCTGACCCGACCATAAGCAGACGGGATTTCTCAAGCATGACCCATTTGTTTCGCACAAGTTAACCAGGGTCCCGCCCGAGGGCCGCGAGGCCGCACCGGTACCGTGTTCGGGTGGACAACAGGCAAGCAATCGGATCGTGGCTCTCCGGCCCTCGCGCGGCCGCGGAGGAGATGGGCGTCGACTTCGGCTACCCGGGCCAGCGGCTCGGCCTGCCGCAGCAGGGGCCCGGCTCGGTGGCGCGGTTCGGCCGCAGGCTGGGGGCCGTCCTGATCGACTGGGTCGGCTGCCAGCTGATCGCGTACGGACTGATCACCGGCGGCGACCTGGCCGCGGCGGGCAACTGGACGCTCGGGCTCTTCGTCGCCCTGAGCATCGTGACGGTCGGCACCGTGGGCTCCACCCCCGGTAAGCGGATCCTGGGCCTGCGCGTGACCGCGGAGGGCGGCGGCCGCCTCGGCATCGCCCGTGTGCTGCTGCGTACGCTGCTGCTGGCCCTGGTCATCCCGGCGCTGATCTGGGACCGGGACGGCCGCGGCCTGCACGACCGGCTGGCGCGCGCCGTCCAGGTCCGCATCTAGCCCGCACGGCGAGCACGAAGCGGAGAGCGGCGCGGAGAACGAAGCAGGGGCGCCCCCCGAGCCGACGGCCGGCTCGGGGGGCGCCCCTGTGTCGTATACGAAAATCAGCTCAGCGGGTCAGCGCATCTTTCCGCCGCGCGGCATCCGCATGCCCTTGGGCATGGGGCCCTTCGGCAGCGGCATGTTGGACATCAGGTCGCCCATGGCGCGCAGCTTGTCGTTGACCGCGGTGATCTGCGGGCCGGACAGTACGCGCGGCAGCTTGAGCAGGGTGGTGCGCACCTTCTTGAGCGGCACCTCGCCCTCGCCCGTGCCCACGATGAAGTCGTGCACCGGCACGTCCGGCATGATCCGGGCCAGCTTCTTCTTCTCGTTCGCGAGCAGCGGCTTCACCCGGTTCGGGTTGCCCTCCGCGATCAGCACGACGCCGGCCTTGCCGACGGCCCGGTGGACGATGTCCTGCTGCCGGTTCATCGCGACGGCGGGGGTGGTCGTCCAGCCCCGGCCCACGTTGTCCAGCACGGCCGCGGCCGCTCCCGGCTGTCCCTCCATCTGCCCGAAGGCAGCCCGCTCGGCCCGTCGTCCGAAGACGATCGCCATCGCGAGGAACGCCACCAGGAAGCCCAGGATGCCCAGGTAGACCGGGTGGCCGATCAGGAAGCCGATCGCAAGAAAGACACCGAAGGTGACGATTCCCACGCCCGCGACGATCAGACCGACCTTCGGGTCGGCCTTGCGCGTCATCTTGTACGTCAGGGCGATCTGCTTCAGTCGCCCGGGGTTCGCAGCAGTCTCTGCGTTTGACTTCCTCGCCATAGAGCGAAGTTTACGTGGCCTGCGGGGTCCGGGTCGCCGCGGCCTCAAGTACGTGTTCGGTTTCGACCCGGTCCTTGGCCCGGCGGCGGTCCTCCAGGACCGCCGACCAGGCGTTGCGCCGGGCGCCGCTCATGAGCAGCGACTCGATGCCGCGGAAGGCGTCGGAGAGAGTCGGGATGGCAATGGCGCGTACGGGCGCGGCCTGCATGATGTCGATCCCTTTCACGGTGCTCACATATGCGTGGGGTGCCGGAGGTGTGTGCGGTGCGTGGACCCATCGTCACTGATTGGTGTTACCAGCGCATGACCAGCCGGTCAAACGTTTTGGAAACATTGACGCGGCCCGCCAGAACTCTTCCTGGAAAAGAGCCTAGGGGCCGCGCCGATGCGGGGTTACTGCTTAGTAGCGTTTTGTGCGGGAGTTCACACGGTCGCCGCGCGCTTCTCCATCGCCTGGGTGTACAGACGTCCCGCCCGGTACGAGGACCGGACCAGCGGGCCGGACATCACACCGGAGAAGCCGATCTCCTCGGCCTCCTTCGCCAGCTCCACGAACTCGGCCGGCTTCACCCAGCGCTCCACGGGGTGGTGCCGCGGCGAGGGCCGCAGGTACTGGGTGATGGTGATGAGCTCGCAGCCGGCCTCGTGCAGGTCCTTCAGGGCCTGCGAGACCTCCTCGCGCTCCTCGCCCATGCCGAGGATCAGGTTCGACTTGGTGACCAGGCCGTAGGCGCGCGCCTTCGTGATCACCTCGAGCGAGCGCTCGTAGCGGAAGCCGGGCCGGATCCGCTTGAAGATCCGCGGCACCGTCTCGACGTTGTGCGCGAAGACCTCGGGGCGGGAGGCGAAGACCTCCTCCAGCAGCTCCGGGACCGCGTTGAAGTCGGGGGCCAGCAGCTCGACCTTGGTGTGGCCGCTCTCGCGGCCCGCCGTCTGCTGGTGGATCTGGCGCACGGTCTCCGCGTACAGCCAGGCGCCGCCGTCCGCCAGGTCGTCGCGGGCGACGCCGGTGATGGTGGCGTAGTTCAGGTCCATGGTGACCACGGACTCGCCGACGCGGCGGGGCTCGTCCCGGTCCAGCGCCTCGGGCTTGCCCGTGTCGATCTGGCAGAAGTCACAGCGCCGGGTGCACTGGTCGCCACCGATGAGGAAGGTGGCCTCGCGGTCCTCCCAGCATTCGTAGATGTTCGGACAACCGGCTTCCTGGCACACCGTGTGCAGTCCTTCGCCCTTCACCAGGGCCTGCATCTTGGTGTACTCGGGGCCCATCTTCGCCCGGGTCTTGATCCACTCGGGCTTGCGCTCGATGGGGGTCTGGCTGTTGCGGACCTCCAGGCGCAGCATCTTGCGTCCGTCGGGTGCGACTGCGGACACGACCGGCTCCCTGTGACTTCGATTGTTCGGGCGCCCACCAGGGTACGCCCGTAATTTCGTACGCTCTTACGTCGGCCAACCTGCGAGGGGCCGGACCCATTCCCCGGCGGCTAGCCGGCGGCCGGCTCTATCGCGCGGGGCTTGAGCTCCGCCTGCTCCAGAACCTCCTTGAGGTGCCGCTCGACGACCGGCAGCACCTCGGCGATGGTGATCTCGCGGCCCAGTTCGTACGAGAGCGAGGTCACACCCGCGTCGCGGATCCCGCAGGGCACGATCCGGTCGAACCAGGTGTTGTCGGGGTTCACGTTGATGGCGAAGCCGTGCATCGTGACGCCCTTGGCGACGCGGATGCCGATGGCGGCGAGCTTGCGGTCCTCGCGGCGCTGGCCGGCGTTGGACGGGGCGTACTCGGGGCCGTTCAGGCGCGCGTCGAACTCCTCGTCGTGCAGCCGCGGGTCGAGGTCGAGGGAGAGCCCGCCGATCGCGGGGCGGTCCTCGACGGGGTCGCCCAGCACCCACACCCCGCTGCGGCCCTCGACCCGGGTGGTCTGCACGCCGAACTCGGCGGCCGTGCGGATCAGCGCCTCCTCCAGGCGGCGGACATGGGCGACCACGTCCACCGGGCGGGGCAGCTTCATGATCGGGTAGCCGACCAGCTGGCCCGGGCCGTGCCAGGTGATCTTGCCGCCGCGGTCCACGTCGACGACGGGCGTGCCGTCCAGTGGGCGCTCGCTGGGATCGGTGCGCCGGCCGGCGGTGTACACCGGCGGGTGCTCCAGCAGCAGGCAGGTGTCCTCGATCTCGTCGGCGAAGCGGGCGGCGTGCACCCGGCGCTGCTCTTCCCAGGCCCGGGTGTACTCGACGGATTCCGGCCCGAAGCCCAGATGGACAAACCCAAGCTCAGCCACCGCAGCGCCTCCTCGTTGAACCTGCTGTGTGCACGTATCGCACTCAGCAAGGGTACGGCGGCCCCTGCGCGGGCCCCGGCGCGGGCCCGGGGGCGGACCCGGGGGCGGACCCGGGCGGGGGCCACGGCGCCGACCCCGGCAGGGGCCCCGGCAGCTGCTTGGGCCGGCGCCGGCCCTTCGGCGGCCGGTCCGGGTCCTCGTCGGCCCGCGGGAGCCGCCGGTGCCCCTCCGAGTGGTCGTTGACCCAGCCGCACACCCCGCACGCGTACCGGCCGTCCAGCCCCGCGATGTAGGTACCGCACCGGCGGCACTCCGCCTCGGTGAGCTCGGGCGGAGGAAGCGGAGCTGTGGATTCTGGGCGCTCCTCGGGAAGGTGCGTCCGATGGGGCCGGCGGGTCATGGGCGCAGCGTACGCGGGCGGAGGGGGTCGATCCGTAAAGCGCCCTACCGATTCTGCACACGATCGGATGAATGTGGGGCAGAGAGGGCGGTGTGGACGAGGTTCGCCGCTACATTCACGCCGTTCACAGGGCCGGGACTCCGGTCCGTCACGTCAGGAGACCGTGGAGCCGATGACGGAACGACCTGCCCAGCGCGTCCCCAACAGGCAGCTGGCGGCGCTGATCGCGGAAGCCGGGTTCTCCAACGCCGGGCTTGCCCGCCGCGTCGACCAGCTCGGCCTGGAACACGGTCTCGACCTGCGGTACGACAAGACCTCCGTGACCCGTTGGCTGCGCGGGCAGCAGCCGCGCGGAACCACCCCGGCGCTGATCGCCGAGGTCTTCACCCGGCGCCTCGGACGGCGGCTCTCCGCGCAGGACCTGGGCCTGGACGCCTGCGCTCCCGTCTACGCGGGCCTGGAGTTCGCGGCCACGCCGGAAGAGGCCGTGGACATCGCCAGCGGCCTGTGGCGCAAGGACTCCGGATCCCACGCCGAGCTCCGGAAGATCGCCTTCACCCCGGCCGGGCTGGTCGTCCCCAGCCGGGACTGGCTGATCGGGCGGGCCGACGAGCGCGTGGCGCGGGGCGCGGACCCGGTGGCGGCCCGGGTCCCGGTGCAGGGGCGGGCCACCGTGCCCCGGCAGCGGCAGATCGACCGGGGGCCCGGCCAGCGGGTGACCGGCGGGGACATCGCCGCCCTGCGCTCGGTGAGCGAGCTGTTCCGCGCCCTGGACCACGCCTACGGCGGCGGCCACGCCCGGCAGGCCCTGGTGCGGTACCTGGAGCACGAGGCCGAGCCGATGCTCCGCGGGACCTACGGCGAGACCACCGGGCGGCGGCTGTTCTCGGCCGCCGCCGATCTGACCCGGCTCGCCGGCTGGACCTCGTACGACATCGCCGCGCACGGTCTCGCCCAGCGGTACTTCGTGCAGGCGCTGCGGCTGGCCCAGGCCGCCGGGGACCGGCCGTACGGCTCGTACGTGCTGATCACCATGAGCCGGCAGGCGGTCTACCTGGGCCACGGCCGGGAGGCGGTGCAGCTGGCCCGCGTCGCCCAGCAGGGGGTGGGCTCCGGTCCCCCGCCGGTGGTGCAGGCCCTGCTGCACTCGGCGGAGGCGCGCGGGCACGCGGTCCTCGGCGAGGTGCGGGCGTCCACGGCCTCGCTGGTGCGGGCCGAGCGGGCGCTGGGCGCGGCCCGGCCGGGGGACGACGTACCGCACTGGGCGCGGTACTTCGACGAGGCGCAGCTGGCCGACGAGTTCGGGCACTGCCACCGGGACCTCCAGCAGTACCGCGCCTCGGCGCAGCACGCGGAGCGCTCGCTCCAGCTGCGGGCGCCCGCCTACGCGCGGTCCCGGCTGTTCTGCCGGGTGGTGCTGGCCACGGCCCGGCTGGGGCTGGGCGAGCTGGACCAGGCGTGCGCGCTGGGGGCGGAGGCGGCGCAGCAGGCGATGGAGATGCGGTCGGTGCGGGCGGTGGAGTACGTACGGGACTTCGAGCGGAGGCTGGAGCCGTACCGGGACGCCTCCGCCGTGCGGACGTACCGGGACCGGGTCGCGGCCTTGTCGTGATCACGGGCCGGCGGGCCGGCGGGACCGGGGCGGCCCCGCCGGCGTCGCCTGGCGGCTCTCGGGCCGGGTGGTTCTCAGGCGGCCACCGGAAGGGCGTGTTCCCGGGTGACCGGGAGGGGGATGCCGAAGTCGCGCAGCACGGCGTGGGTGGCGCGGCGGGCCGAGTGCAGCGCGCCCTGGACGGTGTTGGTGTCGCGGTGGTCCCCGCACACGTACAGCCCGGCCAGGACGCGCACCGGGCGCCGTACGTCGTAGGGCGGGGGCATGGCGGGAACGGCCTCCGGGGTGTGGTGCACGGCCAGCGTTTCCCAGTCGCGGGTGGCCGTGTCGTAGAGCCGGGCGAGGCGCGAGGCGACCGTACGGGCCGGGGGCGGCGGGCCCAGCACCGTGGTGGTGACCAGGCTCCGGCCGGCCGGGGCCCGCGTCGGGTCGACCGCGCTCATCACGGTGGTGTGCGAGACGGGCCACTTGGGGTCGCCGTCCAGGATCAGCGAGCCGTCCCAGGGCAGGGGTGCGGCGGTGGCGTGGTGCAGGACGGTCACCTCGTGGAAGTCGGGCACGCGCAGGCCGGGCAGGAGTGCGGCGGCGGCGCGGGCCCCGGTGGCCAGGAGGACGGAGCGGCAGCGGAAGTCGCCGTGCTCCTCGGTGGTGACCAGGTTGGTCGCCACCGACCGGACCCGGACCCCGGTGCGGACGGTGCCCGGCGGCAGCCCGGCGGCGAGCCGCTCGGGCAGGGTCGCGGCCCCGCCCTCGGGCACGGCGAGGCGGCCGCGGGCGAAGGTGCGCAGGGCCAGGTCCGCGACCCGGCTGGAGGTGCCCAGGCCCGGGTCGCAGAGCAGGGTCGACAGCAGCGGCCGGAGCACACCGGTGGCGGTGCGCGGCGGCAGGCCGCGGGAGCGCAGGACGGCGAGGGCGGTGCGTTCGGGCCGGGCCAGCAGACGCTCCTCGGGCAGGGCGGCGAGTCGGCCGAGGACGGCGCTGAGCCGGGCCTGGTCGAGGGAGCCGCTGGCCAGCGCGCGGGCCGGGGTGAGCGATCCGGCCCGCAGCTGCCTGCCGTCGGTGTGGACCAGGACCCCGGGCGCGAAGCTGCGCAGGGGCAGGCCGGCCAGGCCCGGGGTGCGGTCGAGTTCCGGGTAGGCGGTGTTGAGCAACTGGCCGATCCGGTCCAGCCGGAACCCGTCGGCCGACACGGTGGCCATCCGGCCGCCGGGGTCGCCCGCGGCCTCCAGGACGATGACGGTGACCCCCGCTGCGATCAGGTGGTGCGCTGCCGCGAGTCCTGAGACTCCGGCTCCTACGATGACGACGTCCGCATGGTGTGCGGAATGGTGTGAGCTGCTGAGCACGTGCCCCTCCCCGAGGTCGGCGCGGCTGTGTCACGACCTCCTTCCCGCAACCGGCTCCAGTGGAAACCGAGTTGGACGGGGTATTGCCGGATTGTGGTCAACTCCGGTCGCACAGTGGTCGCATCCGGCTCACAAACGGTCGCACGCCGGTCGCACAGGCGCCGGGGCGTGCCCGACGGCCCCTACAGGGCGGCCCGGATCGCGTCCTCGATGCCCGGGTGGCGGAAGACGAAGCCGGACTCCAACAGCCGGGCGGGCCGGGCCCGCTGGCTGCCGAGCACGTCCTCGGAGAGCTCCCCGAGCACGATGCGCAGGGCCAGGGCCGGTACGGGCAGCAGCGCGGGCCGGCGCAGCACCCGGGCCATGGCCGCGGTGATCTGGCGGTTGGTCAGCGGCTCGGGGGCGGTGAGGTTGACCGGGCCCTCGAGGCCGGGGGTGTCGATGATGTGGCGCAGGGCCGCGATCTCGTCGTGGAGGGAGATGTACGGCCAGTACTGCCGCCCGTTGCCGAGCCGGCCGCCGACACCGGCCCGGAAGACCGGGAACAGCTTGCCCCAGGCCCCGCCTTCACGGGCGACGACGAGTCCGGTACGGGCGAAGGCGGTACGGATCCCGGCCGCGCGGGCCGGCCGCGCGGCCGCCTCCCACTCCACGCAGACGGAGGGCAGGAAGCCGCGCCCGGCGGGGGCGTCCTCGTCGACGGGCCGGTCACCGGTGTCCCCGTAGTAGCCGACCGCCGAACCGCTGACGAACACGGCGGGCGGCTCGTCGAGCGCGGCCATGGCGCGCGCGAGGGCGGCGGTGCCGAGGACCCGGCTGTCGCGGATCTCCTTCTTGTACGCGGCGGTCCAGCGGTGGTCCCCCACCCCGGCCCCGGCCAGGTGCACGACGGCCGCGCATCCGGCCAGGCCGGCTGGGTCGACGTAGCCGCGGGCGGGATCCCACCGCACCTCGTCGCCTGCGGCGGGCGGGCGGCGGACGAAGCGCACCACCTCGTGCGAGTCGGCCCGTAGGGACCGTACGAGGGCGCTGCCGATGAGGCCGGTCGAGCCGGTGACCGCGATACGCATGCCCCCATCCTGCCGTGCCCCGCCCCCACCCGCCCCGAAGCCCGACCGCGGCACGAAGCCCGGCTCCGCCGGGACCCGGGGCTCCGCCCCAGACCCCGCGCCTCAAACGCCGGCGAGGCTGGAGTTCGCCCCGCTTGGCCCGGCGGGGAGTCCAGCGGCATCCTGCCGGCGGGTATCGGCACGAATTCAGCCCCGCCGGCGTTTGAGGCGCGGGGTACGGGGCGGAGCCCCGGGTCTTCCAGCCCCGCAGGGAGTCCAGGGCGAAGCCGGGGGCCCCGTCACAGGGGCTGGGCGAAGCCCGGGAGCCCCGTCACAGGGGCTGGGCGGAGCCCGGGGGCCGGGTCACAGGGTGCCGAGCCAGGTGCCCACCGCGTAGGTGACGGCCATGGCCAGGGCGCCCCCGGCGACGTTGCGCAGGACCGCGCGGACCGCAGGCGCCCCGCCCAGCCGTGCGCTCAGCACCCCGCACAGGGTCAGCGCCACCAGCACCGCCGCCGCCGTCACCGGGACCCGGACGGACGGGCCGGTCAGGACGATCGCCAGGAGCGGCAGCAGCGCGCCCACCGTGAAGGCCACGAAGCTGGCGAAGGCCGCGTGCCACGGATTGGCCAGTTCGTCGGGGTTGATGCCGAGCTCCACCCGGGCGTGCGCCCGCAGCGCGTCCCGTTCCGTCAGCTGCTCCGCGGCCTCGCGGGCCACCTCCCGGCTCAGCCCGCGCGCGGCGAGCAGGTCGGCGAGCTCCTCCAGCTCCGCCTCCGGCTCCTCGGCCAGTTCGCGGCGCTCCATCTCCAGCGCGGCCCGTTCGGAGTCCCGCTGCGAGCTGACCGACACGTACTCCCCCGCCGCCATCGACAGCGAACCCGCCAGCAGTCCGGCGACCCCCGCCGCCAGGATCGCCGAACGCGAGGTGGTGGCCCCGGCCACGCCGACCACCAGGCCCGCGGTGGAGATGATCCCGTCGTTGGCGCCGAGCACCCCCGCACGCAGCCAGTTCAGCCGCGTGCTGATGTCCGCGCTCGGCGACCCGTCCGCGCCGCCGCCCCCGCCCGCGCCGTGCGCCTCGATATGCGCCCGCGTCAGGGCCTTGCCGGCGGCATCGTCTTCCGTCACGCCCCCACTGTCCCGGCACGGGCCGCCCCGGGCCACCCGGCAGACCGGTCCGGGGTGCGCACACCCGGCCCGCGTACCAGGGTGGAGGGGTGAGACGCGGACGCGAGGACCGGGGCGGGCTGCGCGGGGAGCCACCGCCGCGCTGGGCCCGGCTCGCACCCGCGGTGGCCCTCGTGGTGCTGGTCCTCGCCCAGGTGCTCACCCCGGGAGACGTGGAACTCGGCTACTTCCTGGCCGGCCTGCCCCCCGTGGCCGCCTTCGCGTACGGGGCGGCCGGGACCGCGGTCTTCGCCGCACTCGTCCTCGTCCTGCTCGGCGTGCGCAGCCTCGGCGTCGCCCACGCCCAGGGCGCGGACCTGGCCACCGTGGCCGCCATCGGGCTGCTGAGCGTGGTGATCGCATGGGTGCGCCGGCGCCGGGACGCCCAGCTGGTCAGCGTCCGGTCGGTGGCGGAGGCGGCCCAGCTGGCCGTCCTCCCGCCGGTGCCCGAACGGGTCGGTCCGGTGCGCTGCTCCGGCCTCTACCGGGCGGCGCAGCGCGGCACCCTGGTCGGCGGCGACCTGTACGACGTACGGGCCGGGCCGTACGGGGTCCGGGCGCTGGTGGCAGACGTACAGGGGCACGGCCTGGCCGCGGTGGGCACGGTGGCGGCGCTGCTCGGCGCCTTCCGGGAGGCGGTGCTCGACGACGCGGAGCTGGCGGCGGTCGCGGCCCGGCTGGACCGGCGGCTCGCGTGCGACGCCGCCGCCGCGCCGGGCGGGCATCCCGAGCTGTTCGCGACGGCCCTGCTGCTGGAGTTCCCGCCCGGGCTGGACCTCGTACGGATCGTCTCCTGCGGACATCCGCCCGCCCTGCGCCTGCGCGGCCCGACGGTCGAGGAGGTGGCCGTGGAACCGGGACCGCCGCTGGGCGTGGGGCTCGCGGGGCCGGACCCGCCGCCGGTGACGGAGCTGGCGGTGCGCGCCGGGGACCGCTTCCTGCTGCACACCGACGGCGTGACCGAGGCCCGGGACGCGGCGGGGCACTTCTACCCCCTGGCGACGCGGCTGACCGTGGTGACGCGGGATCCTGCGGGCCTGGTCGGGGCGGTCTGGCGGGACCTGCTGGCCTTCACGGACGGCGGGCCGCGCGACGACGTGGCCCTGCTGCTGCTGTCACCGGACGGCTCGGCATGATCACCGGGCCCCGGCCGCGCGCACACCGTACGCAACCGTCGAGCCGTACGCAGCCGTCGCGCAGACGCGGTGAGGGCCGCGGCGGAGACACCCCGTCTCTCCGCCGGCCCGACCGGAACCCCTCCCCGCCGGGCCGGCGGAGAGGGCTCCGCGCGCCGTTCGCTACGGCCGGCTCACGCCGCCTGGATGAAGGCGCGCACCATCTTGCAGGTGACGTTGGACGGCCGGTGGACCCCCGTCCGGACCGCCATCGTCCGGATCTTCCGGTTGGTCGCGCGCCGGGCGTCATACGTCCCCGAATCGAGCAGGGATATCGCCAGGCGCATCGCCTTGAGACGGCGGTTGTGGCTCTCGTACCACTCGCGGGGCAGGCCCGCCGGCAGCGGCTTCTTCTTCACGGGCGCAATGGTGGTGGCAGTGGCCATCTACAGCCTCCCAAACGGTAGTTGGCTTCCCGTCGTTCTCCCTCGATTTTACCGGGCGGCACTGACAAAAGCCCTGGCCGGACCGGCACCGGACGGGGCCCCTGACGGCCCGTGGATAGGCTGGGCGGCATGGAGATCTGGATCAATCCCGCGTGCTCGAAGTGCCGCAGCGCACTGACCCTGCTGGACGCCGAGGGCGCCGACTACACCGTCCGCCGGTACCTGGAGGACGTGCCCTCCGAGGACGAGATCCGCGAGGTCCTCGGCCGCCTCGGACTGGAGCCGTGGGACATCACCCGCACCTCGGACCCGCTGGCCAAGGAGACGGGCGTACGCGACCTGCCGCGCGAGGAGACCGACTCGGCGCGGGGCCGCTGGATCGCGCACCTGGCCGCGCACCCCAAGCTGATCCAGCGTCCCATCATCACCGCCGAGGACGGCACCGCGGTGGTCGCGCGCTCCGAGGAGGCCGTCCGCGAGGCCCTGTCCCGCAAGGGCTAGGCGGCGCCTCGTCGATCAGGCCGCGAGCCCGGCCTGATCGGCAAGGCACCCTCAGGCGGCCGCGACCAGCCGGGCGATCTCCCCGGCCGCCGTCAGCGGCAGCGCGTGGTGCGAGACCCCGGGCAGTACCTCGACCCGCGCGCCCGGGAGCACCCGCCGCGCGGCCCGGGCCGCCCGGTCGGCGTCATGGCAGCGGGCGCGCCCGGCGAACAGGAGCCGGACGTCGACACCCGCCTGCGGCCGGCCGCCGACCGGCGTGCCCCCGAGCCCGGTCAGGTCGGGGCGCGGCCCGGTGACCGGGCGCACGGCCCGGAAGCGGGCCGTCTCGCCCTGGAGCCGAAGCCACGCCGGGTCGAGCGCGGCTCCGCCGCTCTCCCAGGCGAGGAAGGAGCCGATCCGCTCCGGGGTGGGCCGCACCAGCATGGGCAGGGCGCGCAGCACGTAGCCGGGGCGGAGCCCGGCGAAGACCCGGGTCGGGTCGAGCAGCACGAGGCGGCCGAGCCGGGCGGGCCTCGAGGCCGCGTAGTGGGCGGCGATCCAGGCCCCGTACGAGTGGCCGGCGAGCGTGACCGGGGCCTGCGGGCCGAGCCCGTCGATCACCGCGTCGAGCCATCCGACGAGGTCCCCGGTGGTCCGTACCGCCCGCCCGGGCTCCGGGACGCTGAGTCCCGGGTCCCCCACCAGGTCCACGGCGTGCACCCGGTGGGTGCCCGCGAGCCCGGCCCCGGCGCAGGCCCCCCACACCGTGGAGGTGGCACCTGCGCCGGGCAGCAGCACCAGCGGCGGAGCCCCGGCCGGACCGCAGCTGTTGACGCGGGTGAGGCCGTACGGGGTGGGCAGGTCGACGCTCCGGACCGGTTCGGGCCATTGGGCGAGGACCGCGTCGTACGCGGTACGGAAGCGGTCGCGGGCGGTCGGAAGGTGAGGGGGCGTGGACATGACCGGCTCCCCTATCTCGTTGGGCGATAATCTCGCTTGGCGAGAGATGTTAGACGGAGGTCGATGTGAGCGACAACGGGGAATCCGAGAACCTGCGGTTGGTGCACCTGCTGCGGGCGGTGACCGTCGAGTTCGGGCTGCGCCAGGCGGAGTTCGCCGCCCGCAACGGCATGCACCCCACCGATGTGCGGGCCCTGATCTGCCTGCTGGACGCGGACCGCGCCGGCGAGGCGGCCACCGCGGGCCTGCTCGGCACCCGGCTCGGCCTCAACTCCGCGGGCACCACCGCGGTGATCGACCGCCTGGAGCGGCTCGGCCACGTGGCGCGGGTCCGCGACGACCGCGACCGGCGCCGGATCCTGCTGTGCGTGGAGCCCGAGGCGATCCGGCTGGGCCGGGAGTTCTTCGGCCCGCTGATCGACGGGGTGCTGGGGGTACTGGACTCCTTCGACCCGGCCGAACGGGACACCGTCCGCCGCTTCCTGACGGCCGCCCACACCGTCTTCGCACCGCAGGCCGACGCGTGACGGCCCGCGACGACGGCGGTACGGGCGCCGACCTGCACCTCGACCTCCCCGCCGAAGGAGCCCGCCGGACCGCCCTCGCCCAGGCCCTGCGCAGCGCAGTCCGCAGCGGACGACTGGCCGGCGGAACCCGCCTGCCGCCGTACCGCACCCTGGCCGCCGACCTCGGACTGGCCCGCAACGCCGTCGCCGACGCCTACGCCGAACTGGTCGCCGAGGGCTGGTTCACCGCCCGCCAGGGCTCCGGGACCCGGGTGGCGGAGGGTGCGGCGGAGCGGGGGGCGGGGCAGGGGGCGGGGCCCGACACAGGGCAGGGCACTGGGCAGGGGGCGGGACACGGCACCGGGCAGGGGGCGGGACACGGCACCGGGCGTGGCACTGGGCAGAGGTCGGGACACGGCACCGGGCAGGGGGCGGGACACGGCACCGGGCGTGGCATGGGCGCGGGCCCGGCGCCCGCGGGGCCCCGCTACGACCTGCTCCAGGGCAAACCCGACCCGGCCTCCTTTCCCCGGGGCCCGTGGGCCGCCAGCGCCCGGCGGGCCCTCTCCGCGGCGCCCACCGAGGCCTTCGGCCCCGGCGACCCGCGCGGCCGCCCCGAACTGCGGCGCGCCCTGGCCGCCTACCTGTCCCGGGCGCGGGGCGTACGTACCGGCCCGGAGAACATCGTGGTCTGCTCCGGCTTCGCGAACGGTCTGCGCCTCCTCGCCTCCGTCCGGCCCCGGGACTGGGCCGTCGAGGCGTACGGGCTCCCCTTCCACCACGGCATCCTGGACGCCGCCGGGGTGCGCCCGCACCCCGTCACGGTCGACGAGGACGGAGCGCAGACGACCGGGGTACTGCCCTCCCGGGTACGCACGTTGCTGCTCACCCCGGCGCACCAGTTCCCCACCGGGGGCCGCCTGCTTCCCGCGCGGCGCGCCGCCGCCGTGGAATGGGCCCGCACGACCGGCGGCGTGATCGTGGAGGACGACTACGACGGGGAGTTCCGCTACGACCGCAAACCCGTCGGCGCCGTCCAGGGCCTGGCCCCGGAGCACGTGGTCTACGCGGGCTCGCTGAGCAAGAGCCTCTCCCCGGCGCTCCGCCTCGGCTGGCTGGTCCTGCCGGACCGGCTGGTGGACGAGGTCCTGGCGGCGAAGGGGCAGCGGGAGTCGTGGGCGAGCGCGCTGGACCAGCTGGCGCTGGCCGACTTCATCGAGTGCGGCGCGTACGACCGGCACGTCCGCCGGATGCGGAAGCACTACCGGGAGCGCCGTGACCAGCTGGTGTCCGTACTGGCCGCACGGGCGCCCGGCATCCGGGTGACGGGCATCTCGGCCGGCCTCCACGCGGTACTGGAACTCCCCCCGGGCACCGAGGCCCCCACCCTGTCGGCGGCCCGAACGGCGGGCCTCGCCCTGGACGGCCTCTCGTCCTACCGGCACCGAGCGGACCCGACCCCACCCCGCGAGGGCTTGGTGGTCGGCTACGCGGCACCCCCGAACGCGGCGTTCGCACGGGCTGTGGAGCTCCTGGCGGGAGTGGTGGGAGTGGTGGGACAGGCGGGGGTGGGCGGGGATGGGGGCGGTGGTGAAGGCGGGAGTGGGGATTCGGGGACTGCGGGAGCCTGATTCCTGCTGGGGCCGATCAGGGAGGGTTTGGGGGTTTCCCGCCAGTCCCACTGTCTTTCCGTGCCGGGCCGCCCTGTCAAGGGCGCTCCTTCGTCGCGTCGCTTCGCGATGGCCTTCGGCCACCCTTGACAGGCCGTCCCGGCACGGAAAGACAAGGACTGACGGGAAGCCCCCAAAAGAACGGTCCACTGGGTCACGATCACGGGCAGCGGGCATCAGGGACCGGCCCCTAGCCGACCGGGGGCGGGCACCATCCCCACACGGGCCGATAGGCAGGCCATTCCGGGCCGGGGGCCGCCCAACCCGCACCAGACAGCGGCGAGAAGCCCACCAGGAGCGGTGAGACGCGTCAGATCGCTACGCGCTTCTCATCTCTCAGCGTCAGACGGCCGTCTGGGGCTGGGAAAAGGCTTCACGGTGGAGGTCGCGGAGGAGGGCGATCTCCGCGCCGTGGTGCAGTACTTCCTGGTTGACCCACCAGGCGATGTCGATGAAGGGTTCCTCCGCGTCGCTGCCGTGCGGGTAGGTGCAGTACCCCACGGTGTCCAGTGCGGCATCGTCGACACTCAGCAGCGCCTCCCGCCAGGCGCCGGCGGCAGTGTCGAATGCCGCGACCGCTTCGTCGACGTCCCCGCTGACGGGGTAGTCGTCCCGGGTACGCGAGCGGCTGCCGGCCGTGTGGTCGGCGCGAAGGGTCAGCATTTCGCTGAGGTGGCTCAGGCGCCACGCGATGGTGGTGAACGGCGGCGGCCAGGGGTGCGGGTACGACGCCGCGTCGCGACCCCAGTCACCCGCTCCGGCCAGCAGCGTGGCGCGCGGGCCGGGCCCGCCGGTTCGCCGCCGCACGGACCAACAGCCCCGCACTGGCTCCCAGAGAAACTCCTCGCCGGTCATGGGCCCGACCTTGGTGTCCGCCCCGTCACCGCTGTCCATGACGGGCCCTGACATGCGGTTGCCGAGGCGCTCGCGCGCGAAGTCGAACTGCTGCACCAACGGGACCAGACGAGGCGGGATCACGATCACTCCAACGAACTGCAGGTCGGCGGGCTGGCGCGCCAGCCTGTCAGAGCAGGACAGACACCGCGTCCCATTTTCCCGCACCTGTTCCCAGCTCCAGACGGCCGTCTGACGCTGAGAGATGAGAAGCGCGTAGCGATCTGACGCGTAGGTGGATCGGGATGGGCTTCCCGCCGCTGTTTGGTGCGGGTTGGGCAGCCGACGTCGGGGAATGGCCTGCCTGTCGGCCCGTGTGGGGGTGGTGCCCGCCCCCGGTCGGCTAGGTGCCGGTCCCTGATGCCCATTGATGGACGCCTGGAACCAGTGGACCGTTCTTTTGGGGGCTTCCCGTCAGTCCTTGTCTTTCCGTGCCGGGACGGCCTGTCAAGGGTGGCCGAAGGCCATCGCGAAGCGACGCGACGAAGGAGCGCCCTTGACAGGCCGTCCCGGCACGGAAGGACAGTGGGACTGGCGGGAAACCCCCAAACCCTCCCTGATCAGCCCCAGCAGGAATCAGGCCCCCGCAGTACCCGAAGCCCCCGCACCCAGTCCCCGAAGCCCCCGCCCAACCCCCCCCCATCCCCCCTACCCCCCGAACAGCACCTCCTGCGCCGCCTCCCGCGCCGCCAGCCTGGCGCCCGTCAGGACCGCCGGGCCGCCCAGGGTCGTCGCGCGGACCTCGGTGGGGACGGGGGTCAGCGCCGCCAGGCGGCGGGCGACCCGGGCGGCCAGGGCGGGGCCGCCCGCCCGGCCCAGTTCGCCCGCCAGGACCACGCAGCCCGGGTCCAGGACGGCGGTGACCGCCGCGGCCCCGAGGGCCAGCCGCTCGGCCAGGGCTTCGAGGAAGGCCTCCCCGGCGGCCCCCGCCACGGCCTCCTCCGCGGGACCGGCGAAGCCGTGGGCGCGGGCCAGTGCGGTTACGGCCTCGCGGCCCGCCAGGGCGTGGAAGCCGCCCCCGCAGTCGGTGGCCGAGGGCAGCGCGCCGGTGCCGGGAACGGGCAGGAAGCCGATCTCGCCGGCCCCGCCGGAGGCGCCCCGGCGCAGCCGCCCGTCCAGGACCACGGCCGCGCCCACTCCCGCGCCGAGCCACAGCAGGACGAAGGAGTCCACGTCGCGGGCCGCGCCCAGGCGTTGCTCGGCGAGGGCGGCCAGGTTTGTCTCGTTCTCGACGGCCACCACGGCGGTCAGGGTCCGCCGCAGGGCCGCCACCAGGTCCCGGTGCCACGCCGGCAGGCCCTCGGTGTCGCGGAGCTCGCCGGTGGCGGGGCCGACCAGGCCGGGGGCTCCGACGACGACGGTGTGCAGCTCGCCGGCCCCGGCGTCGGCGGCCGTGCGCAGCAGGGCGGCGACCGCGTCCTCGGGGGCGCCGACGGGCAGGGCGGCCTCGGCCAGCGGGTGGCCGAGGAGGTCGGTGATGACGGCGGTGACGCTGTCGGTCCGTACGTCGAGGGCGGCCAGGTGGGCGCGGCGGGCGACGATTCCGTAGAGCTTGGCGTTGGGGCCGCGGCGCTGTTCGCCGGATTCGCCGACGACCTCGATCAGTCCGGCTTCGGCGAGCCGCTCGACGAGGTCGGCCACCGAGGGGCGGGACAGGCCCGTCCTGGCCTTGAGCTGGGTGGCCGTCAGCGGCCCGGCCTCCTGGAGGAGTTGCAGGGCGAGGCGGTCGTTGATGGCGCGCGCCGTGCTCGGTGAGGCGGGGGACGGTACCGGCGTCGAGGTGGGGGCTGGGGTCACGGCGCCCATCCTAGGCAGTCGCGGCCATTAACTATCAGGCAGGGTCCCTGATAGTTTACCTCCCATGACCGGGGAAACCGACCTCAGCCCGGCGCGGCTGCGCCATGCCCGTTTCGCGATCGCGGCCGTCTTCTGCGCCCACGGCGCCGTGACCGGCTCCTTCGCCACCCGCATCCCCTGGATCCAGGACCACGCCCAGCTCAGCGCCGGCACCCTGGGTCTGGCCCTCGCCTTCCCCGCCCTGGGCGCGGCGCTCGCGATGCCGCTGGCGGGGCGGATCAACCACCGCTTCGGCGCCCGTACGGCGCTGCGGGGGCTGCTGGCGCTGTGGACCCTCTCCCTCATCCTGCCGAGCCTCGCCCCGAACCTGCCCGTGCTCTGCTTCGCGCTCTTCGTCTACGGGGCCACCTCCGGCATGTCGGACGTGGCGATGAACGCGCTCGGCGTGGAAACGGAGAACCGGCTGGGCCGCTCGGTGATGTCCTCGCTGCACGGCATGTGGAGCGTGGGCGCGCTGATCGGCTCGGCGGCCGGCACGGTCGCCGCGCACGCCGGGGCCGACGCCCGGCTGCACCACGCGGTCGCCGCGCTGGTCCTCACCGCGGCCGGGCTGGCCGCCGTACAGGGGGTGCTGGACCTCAGGAGCGACCAGGAGGAGGCGGCTCCGCCGCACTTCGCGCTGCCGCCGCGGTCCGCGCTGCTCATCGGCGCCATAGGCTTCTGCGCGGTCTTCGCCGAGGGGGCGAGCCTGGACTGGTCCGCGGTCTACCTGCGGGACGTGCTGGACACGGACGCCGGTCTGGCGGCGGCCTCGACCACCGCCTTCGCGCTCACGATGGCCGTCGCCCGGCTGGCCGGGGACCGGGTGGTGGACCGGTTCGGGGCGGTGCGGACCGTCCGGGCGGGCGGCGTTCTGGCCACCGCGGGCGGGCTGGTCGTGGTCTCGGTCCGCGAGCCGGCGGCGGCGATGGCCGGCTTCGGGCTGATCGGGCTGGGCATCGCCGTGGTGGTTCCGCTGGCCTTCGCGGCGGCGGCGCGCAGCGGGCCGGCCCCGGCGCAGGCGATCGCGGGTGTCGCGACGATCACGTACACCTCGGGGCTGATCGCCCCGTCGGCGATCGGGGCGGTGGCGGACGCGACCTCGCTCGTGGTCTCCTTCGGGCTGGTCACCCTGCTGGCCTTCATGCTCGTGGCGGGGGCCGCGGTGCTGCGGCAGAAGCCGGCCGCTCCCGGGGCCTCCGCAGCCAATCGGGACGAAACTGCCGGTATCCGCCCGTAACATATCGGGGGCCCGGCCTGATCGAGAAGACAGGCCCCAGCGGCTTCGATACTTGATCAGCGGCGGAACGGAAGTGGTGGAACATGGGCCTCGGCGTGCGCTGGACCCTGCACGGCGACGGGCGGACCCCCGCCCCCGGCGCGGTGGTGCGGCCGGACGAGCGGCTGTCGTGGCCGCGGACCGCGGGGCTGGGCGCCCAGCACGTCGTGGCGATGTTCGGCGCGAGCTTCGTCGCGCCGGTCCTGATGGGCCTGGACCCGAACCTGGCCATCATGATGTCCGGTGTCGCGACCGTGATCTTCCTCCTGGCGACGCGCGGCCGGGTCCCCTCCTACCTGGGCTGTTCGCTCTCCTTCGTCGGTGTGGCCGCGGCGATCCGGGCCTCGGGCGGGAACAGCGCGGTGGTGACCGGCGCCGTCTTCGTCGTCGGCGTCGCGCTCTTCCTGGCCGGGCTCGCGGTGCAGCGCTTCGGGGCGCGGATCATCCACGCGGCGATGCCGCCGGTGGTGACGGGCGCGGTCGTGATGCTGATCGGCTTCAACCTGGCGCCGGTGACGGCCTCGACGTACTGGCCGCAGGACCAGTGGACGGCCCTGCTGGTGATGGCGTTCACCGGGCTGGCCGTGGTCTGTCTGCGCGGCTTCTGGTCCCGCATCGCGATCTTCCTGGGGCTGGTCTTCGGGTACGGGCTCTCCTGGGTCCTCGACCGGATCTTCGGCAAGATCCACTCCACGGTGGGCGGGCCCGAGGCCGTGGACCACTGGCGCCTGGACCTCTCCGGGGTCGCCAAGGCCGACTGGGTCGGGCTGCCCGCCTTCCACGCACCGGCCTTCGAGTGGTCGGCCATCCTGATCGCCCTGCCCGTGGTGATCGCCCTGATCGCCGAGAACGCCGGGCACATCAAGGCCGTCGGCGAGATGACCGGCGACCCGCTGGACGACAAGCTCGGCACCGCCATCGCCGCGGACGGCGCCGCGTCCATGCTCTCCACGGCGGTCGGCGGCCCGCCGAACACCACGTACTCCGAGAACATCGGGGTCATGGCGGCCACCCGGGTCTACTCCACGGCCGCGTACTGGGCGGCGGCGGGCTTCGCGCTGCTCTTCGGCCTCTGTCCGAAGTTCGGGGCCATCGTGGCCGCGATCCCGGGCGGGGTGCTGGGCGGCATCACCGTCATCCTGTACGGCATGATCGGCCTGCTCGGCGCCCAGATCTGGATCAACGGCCGGGTGGACCTGCGCAATCCGCTGAACCTGGTGCCGGCCGCGGCGGGCATCATCATCGGCGTCGGCGGGGTCACGCTGCGGATCACCGACACCTTCGAGCTCGGCGGCATCGCCCTGGGCACGATCGTGGTGATCACGGGCTACCACGCACTGCGGTACTTCGCCCCCGCGCACCTCAAGCGGCAGGAGCCGCTGCTCGACGCGGGCACCTCCGCCTACGATCATCAGGACGGCCGCGACACGCCACGTTGACGGGGTTTCGCCCGAACCGGCGAAGCGTACGGCCAAGTTCCCCGGATCCGTGCCGGTGCCTGCGACTCTGCCTGACATGGAAGCGGTGCTGGCGCGGATGCGCGCCCTGGACGAGCGGCTCCCGCCGCAGGACGGTGTCGCCGTCTTCAACCGGGTCTACCTGACGGTGACGGAGACCCTGCACCGGCGCATCGAACACGGCGGGTTCCCGGCGCCGCGGCGGGCGCAGACCCTCAGCGTGCGGTTCGCGGAGCGGTACCTGGCCGCGGTGGACGCCGACCGGGCCCCGGCCTGCTGGCGCCCCCTGTTCCAGTACCGCCGCCATCCCGGGATCCGCCCGCTCCAGCACGCGCTGGCCGGGATCAACGCGCACATCGGCCACGACCTGGCGGTGGCGGTGGTGTCCACCTGCCGGGCCCTGGACTGCGAACCGCGGGCCCTGGAGGCCGACTTCGACCGGGTCGGCGACACCCTGGTCGCCCTCGAGGAACTCATCCGCGAGGACCTGATGCCGGGCCCGGACCTCCTGGAGATCGCCGACCCGCTGACCCACCTGCTCGGCTCGTGGAGCCTGGAGCGGGCCCGCGCCGGGGCCTGGGCGTCGGCCCGCCTGCTGTGGACCCTGCGCCGCTCCCCCGACCTGGCCGAGGAGTTCCGCGAATCCCTCGACGCGGGCGTCGGCCTGGTCGGCCGCTGCCTGCTGACCCCGGGCCGGCTCAGCCGCGTGTGACGGCGAACGGGCCGCCGTCGCCGAACGCCAGTTCCGCGAAGCGCTCACCGATCCGGCGGTGGCCGGCCGGGTCCGGGTGGAGCCTGTCCGGCAGGGGGAACTCCGCGAAGTCCGCCGCGCCGTAGAGGGCGCGGCCGTCGAGGTGGTGCAGGTTCGGATCGCCGGCCGCCCGCTGCGTGGTGATGCGGGCGAGCTCGTCCCGGATGACGCCGAGCGTCAGCCGGCCGGTGGCGCGGTCCGCCGGGTCGCCGAGGGCCTTGAAGCGCAGCTGCCCGTCCTCGACGTCCGGCGCGGTGGGGCCCGGGGTGTCCTCGTGGATGGGGCACAGGACGGGAGAGACGACCAGCAGCGGGGTGGTCGGGTGCCCCTCGCGGACGGTGTCGAGGAACCCGTGCACGGCCGGGACGAAGGCCCGCAGGCGCATCGCGTCGTGGTTGACCAGGTTGATGCCGATCTTGAGGCTGATCAGGTCGGCGGGGGTGTCGCGGATGGCGCGCGCGGTGAACGGGTCGAGCAGGGCGTTGCCGCCGAACCCCAGGTTGACCAGCTCCACGCCGCCCAGCGCGGACGCGAGCGCCGGCCAGGTGCCGGTCGGCTCGGCGGCGGAGGAGCCGTGGCTGATGGAACTGCCGTGGTGCAGCCACACCCGGCGGCCGCGGTCCGGGAGCTCCTCGACCGGGGCGTCGGTGCGCAGGGCGATGAGCTCGGTGACCTCCGTGTGGGGCAGCCAGATCTCGACGTCCTTCATCCCGGCGGGGAGCCCGGGGAACCGGACAGTGCCGGGCGGGCCGGGCCGCAGCTCCGCGGCTCCGGTGGCCATGTCGACCACGCGGACGTTGCCGCCCGGCACGCTGCCGCGGCCGGCCGGGCGCCCGTCGACGAGCAGCTCGTACACGCCGTCGGGCCGGGGCGGGGCTCCCTGGTAGAGCGTCTTGGTGGGGAGCGCGTCCAGCTCGACGGTGGTGGCCCCGGTGCGGAAGGCGATGCGCACCCCGGAGGGCTGGGCCTCGACCGCGGCGAAGTCCGCGGTGGGGAGCTGCTCGCGCGCGTGGGCGGGCAGCCGGTGCGGGAGTACGCCGTGCGCGGTGCGTTCGACCTCGAGGGCGCCGCGCAGCAGGTGCGCCGCCACGGGGGTGGTGATCGTCGGGGCGGGGCCGGTTTTGTTGTACGGGGCATTCATACGGGCCAGCCTGCCCCGCGTCGGCCGGACGTGCACACGTTTTTCCGCCGCCGGGTATGAGTACGGGCCGCCGCCGCGAGGTGTGCGCGGGGGCGGCCCGTGGTCACGGGGTGCGGTCCGGGGCGGGGGTGCCGCCCCGGTCCGGGAGGGCGGAGGTCAGTCCTCCGGGAGTTCGACCGGGGCGATGTCCTCGTAGACGTCGCCGGGGCCGGGGTTGGTGGCGTCCGTGGAGCCGCCGAGGTGGTGCATGACGCCCCAGACCGCGTTCAGGGCGGTCTGGACGGCGCCTTCGGCCCAGCCTGCCGTCCAGGAGATGTCGTCGCCCGCGAGGAAGATGCCCCGCTTGTCCTCGGGGAGGCGGTCCTGCATGAAGTGCGTGAACAGGCGGCGCTGGTAGCGGTAGTGGCCCGGGAGGTTGGCCTTGAACGCGCCCATGAAGTAGGGCTCGTTCTCCCAGGACACGGTGACCGGGTTGCCGATGACGTGGCGGCGGATGTCGACCTTCGGGTAGATCTCGCCGAGGGACTTCAGCATGACCTCCATCCGCTCGTTGGCGGACAGCGGCAGCCACTTGAGGCTGTCGTCGCACCACGTGTACGAGAGGCAGATGACGGCGGGCTTGTCCGGGCCGTTGTCCAGCAGGTAGGTGCCGCGGGTCATCCGGTCGGTCAGGGTCATCGACATGACGTCGCGGCCCGTCTCCTCGTCCTTGTCCAGCCAGAACGGACGGTCCACGGGGATGAAGAGCTTCGAGCTCTCCATGTAGTGGGTGCGCTCGATCGCCGTCCAGTGGTCGATCGGGAACAGCGTGTCGTCGCACTCGATCTTGGACAGGAGCATCCAGGACTGGGCGGTGAAGATCGCGGCACGGTAGGTGCGGATGTCGCCGGAGGCGTCGGTCACCGTGATGCGGTTGCCCGCCGTGCGGTGCAGACGGGTCACCGCCGGGCGCGGGGTGCCCTCGTGCAGGGAGGACAGCGAGGTGCCCTGGGCCCAGTGGATGATCTTCTGGGGCTCGCGCTCCCACAGGCGCAGCGGGAGCTGCTGCGAGCCGCCCGCGATGCCGCGGTGGTGGTCGTCGGCCTCGGTGTAGACGACGCGCAGGATCTCCAGGATGGAGTTCGGGAAGTCGGTGTCCCAGCCGCCCGTGCCGAAGCCGACCTGGCCGAAGATCTCGCGCTTGCGGAAGGACTGGAAGGCCTCGGACTTGCAGAGGAAGCCGTAGAAGGTCTCGTCGTCGAGCTTCTCGACGAGCTTCGCCCAGATCTCGCGGATCCGCGGGACGTCCCGCTCGCGCATCGCGGTGTTCATGTCCGAGAAGTCGGCGCCCTCGTCCAGGCAGGCGTTCCACGCGTCGGCGACGTCGCGGTAGACCTGCGGGAGGTCGGCGATGGTCTCGGCGTAGTGGGTCTCGCCCTTGAGGTCGACGACCGTGGAGGGGGTGGCCTCGGCAAGCGGGTTCGGGAAGGGCTCCGTGACCAGGCCGACGAGGTCGATGTAGTGCTGGAGCGCCGTGGAGGACGGCGGGAAGCGCATCGCGCCCATCTCCGCGGTCAGCTCCTCGGTGCCCGCGCCCTCGAAGCCCACCGTGCGCAGCCGGCCGCCGATCTGGTCGGCCTCGTAGACGACGGGCCTCAGGCCCATCTTCATCAGCTCGTAGGCCGAGATGATGCCGGACAGCCCGCCGCCGATGACGGCGACCTCGGTGCCGTGCTCGGTCGCGGGTATCTGGCCCAGCCCCGCCGGGTGGGCGAGGAAGTCGTCGTACGCGTACGGGAAGTCCGGGCCGAACATGGTGATCGGCGGCTGTCCGTCGCTGTGCGGGACGGCGGTGGTGGGCACCGTGGACGTCATGGGGGTACGTCTCCTTGCGGCAGGGCTGGGGGAAGCGGAGGAGCAGGGGGTCAGACGAGGGAGGCGTAGAGCCCGGGGCGGCGGTCGCGCAGGTACGGGTTGTTCGTGCGGGACGCGCTCAGCAGCTCGGGGTCGGCCTCGCCGAACACCAGCTCCTCGCCGCGTCCGGCCCGGGTCCGGGTGACCCCGTCGGGGCTCGCCAGGCAGCTGAGTCCGACGAACTCGAACTCGCCTTCCGGGCCGGTGCGGTTGACGTACGCGATGTACATCTGGTTCTCGAAGGCCCGTACGGGGACGAGCTGTTCGGCGACGAACTGGAAGGGGTGCATCTGCGCGGTCGGCACCAGGAGGAGGTCGGTGCCGGCGAGCGCGTGGGAGCGGACGTTCTCGGGGAACTCCACGTCGTAGCAGATCATGATGCCGATGCGGAGGCCGCCGAGGTCCGCCTGGACGACGGTGGTGTCGCCGGGGGTGAAGGCGTCCTGCTCGAAGCAGCCGAAGAGGTGCGTCTTGCGGTAGTTCGCGAGCGCCGCCCCGTCGGGGCCGATGAGCTGCGCCGCGTTGAACACGGCGTCGCCGCCGCGCTCGGGGTAGCCGTACAGGACGGCGACGCCGTGGCGGCGGGCGATCTCGCCGATGGCGACGGCGGACGGGCCGTCGGCCGGTTCGGCGAGCGCGGCGATCTCCTCGATCTCCAGGGCGTAGCCCGTGAGGAACATCTCCGAGGTCACGAGGAGCCCGGCCCCGCCCTGTGCGGCGCGTGCCGCGGCCTCGTCGAGCGCCTTGAGGTTCCCGGCGGTGTCGCCGAGACGTCCGGAGCTCTGGAGGAGGGCGGTGCGCAGCGGGGGCATGGACTACCTCTGTGGCAGGAGGGGTGGGGTCGTAAAACGGTACGTTCGCGCGTTCGACGGAGACAAGCCGTGACCGTTGCGCTCCGCGCATCGATTCGTTGCGTGTTCCGGCGCGCTCGCGGAGATTCGTTGCGCGGGGGTCTGCAGGGCGGGTGACCGGCGGCGATACGGAGATCGTCGGGGGTGTCGGGGCATCCGGGCGGAGCGTCCCGGCGGGCGCGGGCCGTCGGGGCGGGGGCCGGGCGGGCCGGCGGGGGCGTCCGGGCGGGCGCCGCGGGGGTTTCGGTGGACGAGCAGCGGTCAGACGCGGGGACAACCCACGGAAAGGAAACCGCCATGACGGACGTCACCCGCCTGCCCGGGGCCACCCACCACTTCTGGGAGTGGCAGACCGGGGCCGCCTGCCGGGATCTGGGCTCGGCCCGGTTCTTCCATCCCGCCGGCGAGCGCGGCGAGGACCGCGAGGAGCGGGACGCGGCCGCGAAGCGGGTCTGCGCGGTGTGCCCGGTGCGCGCGCAGTGCCTGGAGCACGCGCTGCGGACCCGTGAGCCGTTCGGGGTCTGGGGCGGCCTGACGGAGGAGGAGCGCCGCTCGCTGCGTGACGAGCGGGACCTGGAGGGCGCGGGAGCTACGCGGGCGCGCCGGAGGTGAAGCGGCGCAGCAGGGGGGAGAGCACGAGGACGGACTTGGTGCGCTCCACGAAGGGCTCCCCCGCGATGCGCTCCAGGACCCGCTCGAAGTGGCGCATGTCGGAGGCGAAGATCTGGACGAGGGCGTCCGCGTCGCCGGTGACGGTCGACGCGGACACCACCTCGGGGTACCGCTCCAGACCTCGCCGGATGTCGTCCGGCGAGGTGTTGTGGCGGCAGTAGATCTCGATGAAGCCCTCGGTCTCCCAGCCCATCGCGGCCGGGTCCACGCGGACCGTGAAGCCGGTGATGGCTCCTTCGGCGCGCAGCCGGTCCACGCGCCGCTTCACGGCGGGGGCGGAGAGCCCGACCTCGGAGCCGATGTCCGCGTAGGAGCGGCGGGCGTCCTCGGCGAGGGCGTGCACGATGCGTTCGTCGAGATCGTTCAGTCGCACTGCGGGTGGATCACTTTTCTGCTGTGGCCAGTGTGGAGCGGCGCATGCCGTACACGAAGTAGACCACGAGGCCGACGGCCATCCAGCCACCGAAAGCGACCCACGTGGCGACCGGCAGGCTGTACATCATGTAGCCGCAGGCGAGGAAGCCGAGGATCGGGGTGACCGGGAAGAGCGCCACCTTGAAGGTGCGCGGCATGTCGGGCTTGGTGCGGCGCAGGATCACGACCGCGACGTTGACCAGAGCGAAGGCGAAGAGGGTGCCGATGCTGGTCGCGTTGGCCAGCTCACCCAGCGGGATGAAGGCCGCGAGGGCGCCGCAGAAGAGCGAGACGATCAGCACGTTGACGCGCGGCACGCCGGTCTTCGCGTCGACCTTGGCGAAGGCCTTGGGGACGAGGCCGTCGCGGGACATCGCGAAGAGGATGCGGGTCTGTCCGTACAGGACGGCGAAGACGACGGAGGCGATGGCGACGACCGCGCCGGCCGCGAGGACGACGCCCCAGAAGCTGTGGCCGGTGACGTCGGTCATGATCTGGGCGAGCGCGGCCTCGGTGCCCTCGAAGTCCTGCCACGGCATGGCGCCGACGGCGACGAACGCGACGAGGCAGTACAGGACGGTGACGATGCCCAGCGAGAGCATGATCGCGCGCGGCAGGTCCTTCTTCGGGTTCTTGGCTTCCTCACCGGCGGTGGAGGCGGCGTCGAAGCCGATGTAGGAGAAGAAGAGCGTGGAGGCGGCGGCGCTGATGCCGGTGATGCCGAGCGGGGCGAGCGGCGCGTAGTTGCCGGCCTTGATGCCCATGAAGCCGATGCCGATGAAGAGCAGCAGCGTGATGATCTTCACCGCGACCATGACGGTGTTGATGCGGGCGCTCTCCTTGGCGCCGCGCATCAGGAAGACCATGGCCATCAGGACGACGACGAGCGAGGGCAGGTTGATCCAGCCGCCTTCGCCCAGCGGCGCCGAGAGGCCTTCGGGGATGGTGAAGCCCAGGGTCCCGTCGAGGAGCTCGTTGAGGTACTGGCCCCAGCCGACGGCGACCGCCGCGACCGACACCGCGTACTCCAGGACCAGGCACCAGCCGCAGATCCAGGCGATGAGCTCGCCCATGGTGGCGTAGGTGTACGAGTACGAGGAGCCGGAGACGGGGACGGATCCGGCGAGCTCGGCGTAGGACAGGGCCGAGAACAGCGCGGTCAGGCCCGCGATGATGAACGAGATCGTCACGGCCGGGCCGGCCTTGGGGGCGGCTTCGCCGAGGACGACGAAGATGCCGGTGCCCAGGGTCGCGCCGATGCTGATCATGGTCAGCTGCCACATGGTGAGCGAGCGGCGCAGCGAGCCGCCCTCGCCCTGGCCGCCCTCGGCGACCAGCTGCTCGACCGGCTTGCGGCGGAGCAGCGGGTGGGCGGGCCTGCGGGCCTCGGTCGTGGCGGATGGCGCCTGGCCGTGGTCGAGCACGGGGTGACTCCTTCTTGCTGCGGGTGGGGATTCAGGCGTCGACCGCAGCGGTCCGGAGCCGGGGCAGGCGGGCGAGAAGCCTGCCTGGGCATGGGAGGACCGCCGAGCAGGCGGTCCGCGCCACTCCACGTACAGCGAGTGAGCCTACGAGCTGAGTGATACCGCCCGTAATGCACCATCCTTGCACATTGCCGCACGATCGTTGCGCGGATCTGTCCCAGATGGTCCTTTGTTGCGCGCGGATGATCGATCGCTGCACGGGGGACCTCGACCGGCATTCTTGACAGCTCATCAGATCTCCCGCAGCGTGCCGCCATGGACCTCGACCTGTGGCAGGATCCCGCGCCCTTCCTGCGCGGGGTCGCGTGGCTGGACAAGGGACGGCCCGTGCGGGCCGACCCGGCCGACACCATGCGGCTGCCCTGGGACACCGGCGAGCGCGCCACCCTGCCCATCGGGGTGCGGCTCGAGTTCACCGCCGGGACGGCGCGGGCCGTGGAGATCCGCTACCGGGCCACCGTGCCCGGCCCCACCGACTCCCTGCGCGACCTCGCCCACGGGTTCGCGCTGTGGGACCGGCACGGGGTGATCCGCGAGGTGTTCACCGAACCCGCCGCGGAGGCCGTCGTACGCATCGAACTGGGCGACGGGCCGGGGCCGTTCACCATCCACCCGCCCGAGACCCAGTCCCCGCTGGTCCTCGGCCTGCGCGGGATAGGCGGCCCGCTCGCCCCGTCGCCGCCCGCCCCGCGCTGGGTGGTGCACGGCGACTCGATCACCGAGGGCTGGTGGTCCACCCGGCCCGCCCACGGCTGGCCCGCGGTCGCCGGCCGGGCGCTCGGCTGGGACACGGTCAACCTCGGCTACGCGGGAGCCGCCCGCGGCGAGCTCGCCACCGCCGAACAGCTCGCCGCGCTGCCCGCCGACGTCCTCACCCTCGCCTTCGGCACCAACTGCTGGTCCCGGGTGCCCTACTCCGCGCCCCTGCTGTACGAGACCACCCGCGCGTTCCTCGACCTGGTCCGCCAGGGGCATCCGCGCACCCCGCTGCTGCTGGTCTCCCCCGTCCTGCGGCCCGACGCCGAGCGCACCCCGAACCGGCTCGGCGCCACCCTGGGCGCCCTGCGCGACGCGATGGAGCGCGCCGCCCGGGACCGGATCGCCGCCGGGGACGAGCGGCTCGCCGTGCTCCCGGGCCGCGACCTGCTCGGCCCCGAGCACCTGGCGGACGGGCTGCACCCCGACGACGCCGGGCACCAGGTACTCGGCCTCGCTGTGGCCACGGCCCTACGGCGGGCCGGGTTCGGCGCGGGGTGAGTGAAACAGCCCACACCGTCCGCCGTGAACAGGCCGGACCCACCGGGGCGTGTCCTGTGCACAGTTGCCGCCGCTGGGGCGACGGCGCGGAACGGACACCAGACGTGGGAGAGATCAACATGGGCATGAAGCGCGGAACCACCCTCGCCGCGGCCGCCATCGCCGTCGTCCTGGCGGCGAGCGCCTGCGGCCCGTCGCAGGACAAGGCCGCCGACACGGCCAAGCCGGCCGGGGCCGCCGCCCAGGCCTCCTCCCAGCCCCCCGCCGACGGCGCGGCCCAGCCCGCCGGGCAGCTGGCGGTCGCGAACAGCGAGCAGCTCGGCTCCGTCCTCACCGACGGCTCCGGCCTCACCCTGTACCGCTTCGACAAGGACACCGCCGAGCCGCCGAAGTCGAACTGCGACGGGGACTGCGCGAAGACCTGGCCGGTGGTCGCGGCCGGCGACGCCACCGCCACCGCGGGCATGGACCCGGCGCTGCTCGGCGAGGTCGTGCGCACCGACGGCACCAAGCAGCTGACGGTGGCGGGCTGGCCCGCGTACCGCTTCAACAAGGACACCAAGGCCGGCGACCTCAACGGCCAGGGCGTCGGCGGGGTGTGGTTCGCGTTCGCCCCCGACGGCAGGAAGGCGGCGAAGGCGGCCGCCGCCCCGGCCGGTGCGACCGGGGCGGGCGCGGGCCTGTCCGTCGCGAAGGACCCCAAGCTGGGCGACCACATCGTCGACGGCAAGGGCATGACCGTCTACCGGTTCAAGCCGGACACCGCGTGGCCGATGGTCTCCAAGTGCGTCGGCGACTGCCTGGCCAAGTGGCCGGTCGTGCCCCCGGTGGACAAGGCCGACGCCAAGGGCATCACCGAGCGGAACTACCTCGTGCTGGACCGCCCCGACGGCCAGAAGCAGCAGACCGTCGACTGCTGGCCGGTGTACACCTTCGCCGGCGACAAGAAGCCGGGCGACATCAACGGCCAGGGCGTCGGCGGCACCTGGTACGCGGTCTCCCCCGACGGCAAGCTGATCACCGTCCAGTAACCCCCCGCCTCCCGAACCGCGCGGCTCCGCCCACATCCCCCGGGGCGGGGCCGCGCGCCGTTCCGCCCGGGCGGGACACCTCCTACACTCCCCGCATGCTGCGCGTACTGGCCGTCGACGACGAGAAGCCGCTCCTGGAGGAGCTCCTCTACCTGCTGCGCTCCGATCCGCGGATCCTCAGCGCCGAGGGCGCCTCGGACGCCACCGGGGCGCTGCGCCGGATCACGGTGGCGCTGGAGGCCGGGCCGGACGGCGCCGACGGCATCGACGTGGTCTTCCTCGACATCCACATGGCCGGGCTGACCGGGCTGGACATCGCCCGGCTGCTGGCCGGGTTCGCGCGGCCGCCGCTGATCGTGTTCGTCACCGCCCACGAGGGGTTCGCCGTCCAGGCCTTCGACCTCAAGGCCGTGGACTACGTGCTCAAGCCCGTCCGCCCGGAACGGCTGGCCGAAGCCGTGCGGCGGGCCTGCGCGCAGCTGGGGCAGCCCGGGCGGGCGCCGGCGGCCGCCGAGGGAGTACCCGCCACGGCCGCCGCCCCGGTGCCGCCGGCGCCGCCCGTGCCGCGCGTGTCGCCGCAGGTGCCGCCGCGCCAGGCGGCCGGGACCACCGCCGCCGAGCGCGCGCCGGAGCAGATAGCCGTCGAGCTGGGGGGCGTCACCCGGTTCGTGGCGATCGCGGACATCGCGTACGTCGAGGCGCAGGGCGACTACGCCCGCCTGCACACCGACGAGGGCAGCCACCTCGTCCGCATCCCGCTGTCCACGCTGGAGGAGCGGTGGGCGGCCCGCGGCTTCGTCCGGATCCACCGCCGCCACCTGGTGGCCCTGGCCCGGATCGACGAACTCCGGCTGGACGCGGGCACGACGAGCGTCCGGGTCGGCTCGGCGGAACTCCAGGTGAGCCGGCGCCATGCGCGGGAGCTGCGGGACCTCCTCATGCGGCACGCCACGGGCTGACGCCCGGGGGCACGGGGGCACGCCCGGGGGCCGGGGCGCCGTCCGGCGGCGCGGTCGACCGTCCGGCGGCGGTGGACCGCCGTTCGTCGCACGGCGAGTGGCGTACGGCGATCGGGCGGAGCCGTCGGCCGCCGCCGGCCTCGGCGCCCGCGTATCGTGGATCTTCCGGCGCGGGAGGAGCGTGATGTCCGAGATCCAGGCTCTGCTCGACGCGCTGACCGGGCTGCCGCGCGGCGCGCCGACCGGGCCGGCCGAGGCGGAGGCGCTGCTGGCCCGCCTGCGCAGTGCCGCCGCGCGCTGGGCCGATGTCCTCTACGAGGCGGGCGAGGTGGTCCGGGGGCAGGTGCCGCCGCGGGCCGAGGCCGCGCTGACGCTGGCCTTCCGGCGGGCGGAGGAGTCGTACGTGGAGCTGGAGATCGCCCTCCGCGACTGCGCCGAACACCGCGACCCGGCCGTCTGACCGCTGCGCGGACTCCTCCCCCGCCCCACCCCTTCCCGAAACCGGCGCTCCGCCCCCGAACCCCCGCGCGCCTCGAACGCCGGCGGGGCTGCATCTTCAGCCCGCCGACGTGTGAGGGCACGGGCGCGCAGCGCACGCACGGGGTCTGGGGCGGCGTCCCGGTTTCGGGAGGGTGCGGGGTGGGGGAAAGCCCCCGCGCAGGGTCGGCGCCGCGTACGGGCCGGATCGTGCCTGTTGCGCGGCCGGGGCCGTGCATAGACTCCCGTCACCCTCCCCCGGCCGAAGGACCCCCGGTGAACCAGACGTACGCGCTGACCGCGGTCGCCGTCGTCGTCCTGGCCACCGTCCTCGTCGGCGCGCTCGGCCTGCGCATATCCCGGACCACCTCCGACTTCTACGTCGCCTCGCGCACCGTCGGCCCCCGCCTCAACGCGGCCGCGATCAGCGGGGAGTACCTCTCCGCCGCGTCCTTCCTGGGGGTGGCCGGGCTGGTGCTGCTGCAGGGGCCCGAGATGCTGTGGTACCCGGTGGGGTACACCGCCGGGTACCTGGTGCTGCTCGTGCTGGTGGCGGCCCCGCTGCGCCGCTCGGGCGCGTACACCCTGCCGGACTTCGCCGAGGCCCGGCTCGAGTCGCAGGCCGTGCGCCGGATCGCGGTGCTGTTCGTGGTCGGGGTCGGCTGGCTGTACCTGCTGCCGCAGTTGCAGGGCGCGGGCCTGACCCTGGAGATCCTGACCGGGGCCCCGCACTGGGTGGGCGGGGTGGTGGTGGCCTTCGTGGTGAGCGCGGCCGTGGCCGCCGGCGGGATGCGCAGCATCACCTTCGTGCAGGCCTTCCAGTACTGGCTCAAGCTCACCGCGCTGCTGGTCCCCGCCTTCTTCCTGGTCGCCGCCTGGGCCGGGGACGGCGCGCCGCGGGCCACGTTCGACGCGCCCGCCGTCTTCCGCGAGCACACCTCGGTGACCGTGGCCGAGGACGTCCGGCTGTCGGTGGAGGCGCCGCTGACGCTGACGGTGACCGGGCAGGTGGACGGGCGGACCTACGACGCGATCCCGCTGACCCTCGCGGCCGGGCAGCATTCCGTACGGGCCGACGCGCGGCTGGAGTTCGCCCCGGACACGCCCGTCCCCGACACCCGGGCGGAGGCCGGCCTGAGCGTGTCCAGCTGGTCGGAGCCGCTGTCGGGGGAGCACTGGCAGTACCGGCTGTACGCGACGTACGGGCTGATCCTGGCCACCTTCCTCGGCACCATGGGCCTGCCGCACGTGGCGGTGCGGTTCTACACCAGCCCCAACGGGCGGGCCGCGCGCCGCACCACGCTCGTCGTCCTCGGCCTGGTCGGGGTGTTCTACCTGCTGCCGCCGGTGTACGGGGCGCTGGGCCGGATCTACGCGCCCGAGCTGGCCCTGACCGGCGACGCGGACGCGGCGGTGCTCGTGCTGCCCGAGCGGATGCTGGGCGGGCTGCTCGGGGAGCTGCTGGGGGCGCTGCTGGCCGGGGGCGCCTTCGCCGCGTTCCTGTCGACGGCCTCGGGGCTGACCATGGCGGTGGCGGGGGTGCTGCACCAGGACCTGCTGCCGACGCGCGGTGTGCGCAGCTTCCGCTTCGCGGTGCTGCTGGCGGTGCTGGTGCCGCTGGCCGGGAGCGTGGCGGCCCGTGACGTGCCGGTGGCGGACGCGGTGGGGCTGGCCTTCGCCGTGTCGGCCTCGTCGTTCTGTCCGCTGCTGGTGCTGGGCATCTGGTGGCGGCGGCTGACCCCGCCGGGGGCGGTGGCCGGGCTGGTCACGGGCGGCGGGGCGGCGCTCAGCGCGGTACTGGCGACCCGGGGCGGGCTGGCCCCGGCGGGCTGGGCGCACACCCTGCTGGCGTGGCCGGCGGCCTGGTCCGTGCCGCTCGGGTTCCTGACAATGGTGCTGGTGTCGCTGGGCAGCCGGTCGCGGATCCCGGCGGGGACGGCTGCCACCCTGGCGCGGCTGCACCTGCCGGAGGACGTGGCGGCCGGGGAGCGGGCAGCGGGGGGTGCGCGGTGAACGGGACGGCTCTGGTGGTGCCGGCGGTCCTGGTCGCGGCCCTGCTGGTGGGCGCGGGCTGGCTGGCGGGCCGGTGGCAGGCCCGGCGCGGCGAGCGGGCGGCCGGGCTGGGACTGGGGACTCCGGTGGAGCGGGCCACGTTCCACACCCTGCACACGGCTTCGCTGGCCGCTCCGCCGCTGCGGGCCGGGCTGACCGAGGACGCCGCCCGCAAGGCCGCCCGGCGGCTGCGGTCGCTGCTGGGCACGGAGGCGCTGTGCCTGACCGACCGGGAGTCGGTGCTGGCGTGGGACGGCCCGGGCGCCGATCACCACCAGCGGCGGGCGATGGCCCGGGTCGCCGTGATGCTGGAGTCGGGGCGCAGCCAGAGCGTGCGGACCGAGTGCCAGCGGCCCGGCTGTCCGCTGAAGTGGGCGGTGGTGGCCCCGCTGACCGGCGAGGACGGGATGCTGGGGGCGCTGGTGGCCTACGGGTCGCGGGAGTCCGCGGTGCTGGTGCGGGCCGCGACGGAGGTCGCACGGTGGGTGTCCGTCCAGCTGGAGCTGTCGGAGCTGGACCGGTCGCGGACCCGGCTGATGGAGGCGGAGATCAAGGCGCTGCGGGCGCAGATCTCGCCGCACTTCATCTTCAACTCGCTGGCCGCGATCGCCTCGTTCGTCCGGACCGACCCGGAGCGGGCCCGGGACCTGCTGCTGGAGTTCGCCGACTTCACCCGCTACTCCTTCCGCCGACACGGCGAATTCACCACGCTCGCCGAGGAGCTGCGTTCCATCGAGCAGTACCTGGCGCTGGCCGGGGCCCGGTTCGGCGACCGGCTGAAGGTGACCTTGCAGGTGGCGCCGGAGGTGCTGCCGGTGGCGCTGCCGTTCCTGTGCCTCCAGCCGCTGGTGGAGAACGCCGTGAAGCACGGGCTGGAGGACTCCCCCGAGGAGTGCCGGATCACCATCACGGCGCGGGACGCGGGAGCCGAGGCGGTGATCACCGTCGAGGACAACGGGATCGGGATGGATCCGGCACTGCTGCGCCGGATCCTGGCCGGGGAGCTCGCCGGCTCCTCCTCGGGCATCGGCCTGCCCAACATCGACGAACGGATCCGGCAGGTGTACGGGGACGAGTACGGGCCGGTGATCGAGACGGGCCTCGGCGCGGGCCTGAAGGTGACCGTGCGGATCCCGAAGTACCGTGCGGGTGTGCACAGTTCACCTCCGGGACCGCATTCCCCCCGTTACTGACGGACCCGTGCCGGTCGCCGGAGGTCAGGCAGAGGAGGAAGCCGTGGAGGGCCTTGCCGTGCTCCTGCTGCAGGCGGGCGAGGGCGTGGCCGTCTGTGCGGCGGGGCGGGTGCGGGTGCTGGTCACGGGGTTCCCTTCCAGGTTGATGACCTGAGCGTGACGCAGCCGTGGCGTGGAGTAACTGCGCCCGGCACGGCTGAACCCGGCCACACGACGCGGCCCCGGTGCGGGGGCTCCGCCCCCGGACCCCCGCGCCTCAAACGCCGGCGGGGCTGATTTTGCCGGGCGCCACCCGAGAGCAAAGGGCGGCCACATCCAGCCCCGCCGGCGTTTGAGGCGCGGGGTCTGGGGCGGAGCCCCGGCAACCGGCCAGCGCCCAGGCGGCAAAGGCCAAGTCAGCCCCGCCGGTGATTCGCGCGCGGGGTCTGGGGCGGAGCCCCGGCAGCCGGCCCGCGCCCGCCGGGGGCGGAGGGCGGGTCAGCCTCGCCGGCGATGGGGCGCCGCCGGAGGCGCGTGGAGGCCGGCCACGGGCGGGGCGCCGGGAACGCCGCAGCCCCCGGCCGAGGGGGCCGGGGGCTGCGGGAAGTGCGGGGCCTAGCTCCAGCTGGCGTGCAGCGGCTTGCCCTCCGCGTAGCCCGCGGCAGACTGCACGCCGACCACCGCGTTCTCCTCGAACTCCGCGAGGGACCCCGCCCCGGCGTAGGTGCACGAGGAGCGGACGCCGGCGATGATCGAGTCGATCAGGTCCTCGACACCCGGCCGGGTCGGGTCCAGGAACATCCGCGAGGTCGAGATGCCCTCCTCGAACAGACCCTTGCGGGCCCGGTCGTAGGCGGACTCCTCCGACGTGCGGTTCTGCACGGCACGCGCCGACGCCATGCCGAAGGACTCCTTGTAGAAGCGCCCGTCGGCGGACTGCTGCAGGTCGCCCGGGGACTCGTACGTGCCGGCGAACCAAGAGCCGATCATGACGTTCGACGCACCGGCGGCCAGCGCCATCGCCACGTCGCGCGGGTGGCGGACGCCGCCGTCGGCCCACACGTGCTTGCCGTACTTCTTGGCCTCCGCCGCGCACTCCAGCACCGCGGAGAACTGCGGGCGGCCCACGCCGGTCATCATGCGGGTGGTGCACATGGCGCCGGGGCCCACACCGACCTTGATGATGTCCGCGCCGGCCTCGATGAGGTCCTTGACGCCCTCGGCGGCGACGATGTTGCCGGCCACGATCGGGACCTGCGGGTCCAGCGCGCGGACGGCCTTGATCGCGTTGATCATCGACTCCTGGTGGCCGTGCGCGGTGTCGATGACGAGCGTGTCCACGCCCGCGTCGAGCAGCTGCTTGGCCTTGGCCGCGAAGTCCCCGTTGATGCCGACGGCGGCCGCGATGCGCAGCTTGCCGCCGGCGTCGGTGGCCGGGGTGTACAGGGTCGCGCGGAGCGCGCCCTTGCGGGTGAGGATGCCGACGAGCTTGCCGTCCTTGTCGACGGCCGGGGCCAGCTTGCGGTGGCCCGCGTCGAGCTTGTTGAAGGCCTCGCGGGGGTCGATGTCGGCGTCGATGAGCAGCAGCTCCTTCGACATGACCTCGGAGAGCTGGGTGAAGCGGTCCACGCCGGTGAGGTCGTGGTCGGTGACGACGCCGACCGGGCGGCCCTCGCCGTCCACGACGACGCCCGCGCCGTGGGCGCGCTTGGGCAGCAGGGACAGCGCGTCGGCCACGGTCTGGGTGGGCGCCAGCGTGATCGGGGTGTCGAGCACGAGGTGGCGGGTCTTCACCCAGGAGATGACGTCGGTGACGACCTCGATCGGGATGTCCTGCGGGATGACGACGATGCCGCCGCGGCGGGCGACCGTCTCGGCCATCCGGCGGCCCGCGATGGCCGTCATGTTCGCCACGACGAGCGGAATGGTGGTGCCGGTGCCGTCGGGGGCGGAGAGGTCGACGCCCTGACGGGAACCGACCGCGGAACGGCTCGGCACCATGAACACATCGTCGTACGTCAGGTCGTACGGCGGCTTCTGGTCATTGAGGAAACGCACGTGCTGAACATCCCAGTCGATCGAAGGATCCTTCTATGGCCTCGACAGGGCAGCCGAGGAAACGCACGTACTTCATTCTCCCATGACCTGGGGTTTACACCGCCCGGGCCGATCGTCCAGGACATTCCGGGCCCTCTGGTCGGTTCCTACGGGACCTTGGTCCTGCGGTGGTGGATCGGCCGGCGGCCCGCCGCCAGCGGGAGGGCGGACCCCCCGTGCCGTACCGCCGTGAACTCGGCGGCGATGGCCAGCGCGGTCTCCTCGGGGGTGGCTCCGCCCAGGTCCAGGCCGATCGGGGAGCGCAGCCGGGCCAGCGCCTCTCGCGGCACGCCTTGGGCGCGCAGCCGCTCCACCCGTTCGGCGTGGGTGCGCCGCGAGCCCATGGCCCCGACGTAGGTCAGCGGCAGCCGCAGGGCGAGGGACAGCAGGGGCACGTCGAATTTGGCGTCGTGGGTGAGCACGCAGACGGCGGTACGGGAGTCCAGCCGGCCCGCGTCCCATTCGGCGGCCAGGTGCCGGTGCGGCCAGTCGACGATCACCTCGTCGGCGCCGGGGAAGCGGGCCGGGGTCGCGAAGACGGGCCGGGCGTCGCACACGGTGACCCGGTGCCCGAGGAAGGCGCCCATCCGGGCGAGGGCGGCGGCGAAGTCGATGGCCCCGTAGACGATCAGCCGGGGCGGTTCGGCGGCGGACTCGACCAGCAGGGTGAGCGGTTCCCCGCACAGTCCGCCCGCCGTGCCGAGCTCGGCGGTGCCGGTGCGCCCCGCCAGCAGCAGGGCGCGCACCCGGTCGGCCGCCTCGCGGTCCAGGGCCGCGCCGCCGCCCAGCCCGCCCTCGTACGATCCGTCGGCGTGCACGGCGAGGGCCCGGCCGAGCTGCGGGGGAGGGCCGGAGACCACCCGGGCCAGTGCGGCCCGGGTTCCGCCGGCGGCTGCGTCGAGCACCGAGCCGAGGACCGGCCGGACGGGATCGCCGCCGCGCACCGGGGTGACCAGGACGTCGAGGACTCCCCCGCAGGTGAGTCCCACGGCGAAGGCGTCGTCGTCGCTGTATCCGAAACGGTGCAGGCCGCCTTCGCCCGACTCGATGGCGCCGAGGCACAGTTCGTGCACGGCGGATTCCACGCAGCCCCCGGAGATGGAGCCGAGGGCGGTGCCGCGGTCGTCGACGGCGAGCGAGGCGCCCGGTCCGCGCGGCGCGCTCCCGCTGACGGCCACCACGGTGGCCAGGGCGAATTCCCGGCGTGCGGCACACCACGCGCGTAGCTCGTCGGCTATGTCGAGCATCAGCGGATGTACTCGCGTCTGGGGGTCTGCCCGGGGATGAGCGGTCGCGGCGGCAGGACGGCGGGGGGCCGGGCCGCGGCGGCGGGGCGCGGGGCGCCGGTGCGCGCGGGTCCGGCGTAGTCGCCCAGGCTCCGTGCGGCGGGGGCGCCGTCGAATGCGCGGTCCCGCGACGCGCCGAGGAGCCTGGCCGCGTGGGCCACGCTCGCCAGGGTGGCGTGGTGGTGCCAGCCGCGGAAGGAGCGGCCCTCGAAGTCCCTGATGCCCACGGGTTCGCAGGTCTCGGCGAAGTCGAGGGAGACCCGGTCGGTGAGCTTGGCGAGCAGGAACAGCTGGGCGAGGGGCCGGTCGCCGATGTTGGTGATCCAGAACTCCGAGGGCAGCAGGGCGGCTTCGGTCCAGGCCCCGAGCAGCAGCAGCGGGGTGGTGGGGGCGGGCGCGGGCCGGTCCTCGCTGGGGGTGGCGAAGATGGAGGCCGAGGTCAGCAGGGTCACCGCGCCCTCGGCCCGGCCGTGCCGGGTCCACTCGACGACGCGGCGCTGGGAGCGCAGGGAGTCGATGAGCTCGCGGGCGGGCGCGGTGTGCGGGCCCGGCTTGTGCCGGCCGGCGCCGCCGAAGGAGACGGGCAGCGAGCCGTCGACCTTGAACACGAAGGGGATGTCCTGGAGGGCGAAGGACTCGATGGCCTGCGGGAGGTCGCTGTTGGCGACCTCCATCACCACGGGCCGGCGCTGGAGTTGCCAGGTGGCGGCCATCCGCTGGACGGCGTGTACGGCGTCCTGGGCGGGGGTGAGGGAGCGGGCCGTGTCGGGGATCCCGGCCCGCCGGCGGCGCAGGAGTTCGCTGGTCCACGGACCGGGGAGGGTGAGGGTCCACTCGACCGGGAAGCTGGCCTCGCTGGAGGCGAGCCAGATCCCGCTGGCCTGCTGGCAGTTGGCGGTGCGGCCCAGCTGCGGGACGAACTGCCGGCCGACGCCGACCGAGCGGTCGCCGGCCTTCTCTATGACCATGGGCTGAAGCACCCAGGCCAGCGGGCGCTGTGCGGTGCGTTCGAGGTGCTGCGCGAGGGAGCGGCGGACCGGGGTCCAGTCCCAGGGGGACTTGCTGATGAACTGCTGAAGGCTCTGCTCTACGGAACTGGCTCCGGTTCCGGCGATGTTGCGGATTGTTTTCTTCCCTTTGGTCCGCACGAGGCCGTTCAGATAAACGCGGGCCCAGTTTCGCTGGTCCCGCCGGGGTAAGGACTCGAAGAGAAGAGAGATCAGTACATCGATCAATTCGGAGATTTCCTTCGTGGATTCCTCCGGCAGGACTACGCGAGCCATCTGGGCCTCCCCCGCGACCAGCTAGATCCAATACCCTACTTGACCGCCGAGAACGGCCGTAGGCCCCGGCGGCTACTTCCTGAGGTCGCTGGCAGATTCGAGCCGCTCTTCCTCTACCACGAGGGGGATGGGGATCTGGTTCGCCGCATAGTAGATCGCGATCAGGAAGTGCGCGACAAGAGTGAGCGGCGCGGAGAAGAAGGCGAGGACGACGGTGAGCGGGTAGGCGATGGCGCCGAGACCGAAGCGGACTCGCGTCGCCCGGGCGCCTTCCTTGTCGACCTGTTCGTGGAAGAGGTGCCCGACCCGGGTCACATACCACCAGAAAGCCAGGAACGCCAAGGCATAGGCCACGGTGACGAGGCTGTAGAGCACGGCCGCCGGGCTCGCGGAGCCGTCTTGCATGAGGTGTTCGGCGAGGACGTTGGTGGTGTAGGGAATCACCGACACCACCATGAGCACCAGGAGATTCAGGAACAGCAGCGGACGGTCGACCCGCCTGAGGTGACTGAAGATGGTGTGGTGATTCACCCACATCACTCCGATGATGAGGAAGCTCACCACATAGGCGGCGTAATGCGGCCACTGTTCCCGGACTCCGTGCCAGAACTCGGATCCCGTTCCTTCCGGAACTTTCAATTCCAGGACGAGGATCGTAATGATGATGGCAAATACGCCATCACTGAATGCCTCGATCCGTCCGGTTTCGCGCTCCATGGCCTCCCCTTCGCCCCTGCTTGCATATATCTACTTGCATATATCTACGGCGTGCCACACATACGGGGAGGGCGTACCTGGAACGCCCTCCCCGCACACGCTACCCAGATTTCTGCGTTCAGCCGCCGAAACCGGCCGTCTGCCTCCAGATTCGGCCATCGCGGACCACAAGTGTCCCGAACGCGTGCTCCGGTTCACCGTTCAGGTTCATGATCGCCCGGTAGAAGATGGTGTCGTCCGTCTCGATGTACTCCTGGAGCTCGACCAGGGTCGGCTTCACCGTGAGGTAGCCGGTGAACGTCTCGCGAACGGCGTCGATGCCGACCGAGACACCCTCGAAGCGCAACAGCACCGCGTCGTCGGTGTAGTTCTTCATGACCGCCTCGATGTCCAGGGCGGCCAGCGCCTCCATCTGGCGCACGAACACGGGGTGCAGCTTGGAGATGTCGTACTGGGCCATGTCGACTCCGTTCGTTCAACTGGTGGTGGGAACCTCGGGTGTTGCGGCAGGTGGGGCGCAGGAGCGGGCACTGCCGGCGAAGGGCAGCCGGACCGCCATCCGGGTCTCGCCCGGACGCGAGCGGGCCGTGATGGACCCGTGGTGGCGCTGGGTCACGATGCGGTAGCTGAGGTGCAGCCCCAGGCCCGTGCCCTTGCCCACGTCCTTGGTGGTGTAGAAGGGTTCGAAGATCCGCGGCAGGGATCGCGCCGGGATGCCGCGTCCGGTGTCGGTGATCTCCACGACCATGCAGACGCCCTCGGCGCGGGCGCGCAGGGTGAGGACCCCGGAGCCCTCCATGGCCTCGGCCGCGTTGTCGACCAGGTTGGTCCACACCTGGTTCAACTCGCTCGGATAGCCCGTCAGTTCGGGCAGGCCGGGTTCGTACTCCCGCACGATGCTGATCCCGGCGAGCTTGGCACGCAGGACGACCAGCGTGTTCTCCAGTCCGTCGGTGACCTGGAAGCGCTGCTCGGGGGCGCGGTCGAGATTGGCGTAATCGCGGGTCGCCGAGACGAGTTGGGAGATCCGCGGACCGGCCGCCCGCAGCTCCGCGGCGAGCGAGCGGATCTCCAGGAGGGCCGCCAGGTGGTCGAGGGCGGCCGGCAGGGACGGCTCGCCGACCCCCTCCAGCCGTTCCAGCAGCCAGCCGAGCTCCAGACCGAGGTCCGAGACCCCCGAGCCGAGCAGGCCGGGCCGTTCGGTGCCCGCTTCCTCCGCCCAGTCGGTGATCTCCTCCTCGGCATCGGCCTGGGCCAGCGCGTCGGTGCTCACCGGTGGCGGCAGCTTGTCCAGCTCGTCCGCCAGCCGGTCGAACACCGAGCGCTCGGCGCCGGTGGCGGCCGCGCCCCAGGCCTGGGCGGTGCGGGTGAGCCGGCCCAGGGCGGGGGCCAGTTCCTGCGCGGCCCGGGCCACCGCGGCCGCCGGGTTGTTCAGCTCGTGGGCGAGGCCCGCGGCCAGGGTGCCGAGCGCCTCCACGGTGGCCCGTTTGCGGGCCTGCACCTCGGAGGACTTGATCCGCCAGGCCAGCACGGGGATCAGTACGGCGGCCACCCCGTGGCAGCGGGTCAGCATCTCGAAGAAGACCGGCTTCGCGTAGGCCACGACGGTGGTCGAGGGCCCGCTCGCGGCCGCGGTGGCCACGTAGGCGCCCTCGGTGAGCAGGGGCAGCTCGCCGGTGAAGCGGTGGGCGGCGGACGGTTTGCCGTCGTGGTCCTCGGCGGCGGCGCTCTCCTCCTCGGTGGAGTGCCGGGTGAGCACCTCCTCCCGGCCGTCGACGACCTTGGTGACGACCAGTCCGCCCGAGAGCAGCACGTGGAAGCCGGTCGCCTCCTCGCCGTCGCGGAAGAGCACCTCCCCGTCGGCGAGGACCCTCGGCTCTGAGACCGACACCAGCCAGTCCAGCTGCTCCTCGGTGATCCCGGCGAAGATCTCCAGTCCGCGCAGGGCGGACCGCAGCTCCCCCCGGCCCGGGTCCGCGGCGCTCACGCGGCCCTCCCCCCGGCCCGGGTGCGGGCAGCCAGCCGCAGGGTGACCACCAGGGCCAGCGCGCACACCGCGGCGACGGCGGCCATGAACCCGACCGAGGTGCGGTGCAGCCCGTGGATGTTGGTGAGCATCCCGGCGAGGACGGCCGGCACGCTCATCGCCAGGTACGCGAACACGTAGACCGCTGCGGTCAGTTCCCCCCGGTGCGCCGGGTCGGCGAGCCCGCTCAGCGCCCGGAAGGAGCCGAGGAACGCGGCGCCCCAGCCGCTGCCGAGCACCGCGGTGGCCACCAGGAACACGGCGGCCGAACCGAGCCCGAGCGAGAGCAGGACCAGGCCGAGTCCGGCGAGCAGTCCGCACAGCCCGAGCACGGCGGTGCGCAGGGCCTCGGTGCGGCCCAGCACCAGCTGGGCCACGGTGGCCGCGCCCGCGAGCAGCGCGACCGTGCCGCCGCCGACCAGGTAGTTGGTGGACTCCAGGAGCGAGAGCGCCAGGTGCGGGCCGAGCGAGAGGTAGAAGCCGCCCACCGACCAGACCGCGATGATGGTCAGGACCAGGACGGCGAAGGCGCGGCGGGAGCCGGCGGGCACGTGGATGCGGTGCGGGACCACCCGGAAGCGGCCGCCCGCCCCGGGAGCGCTCTCGCGCATGCGGAGCACGCCCACCAGGGCCGCGGCGAAGGCCCCGATCAGCAGCAGGTAGCTCAGGACGGTCGGCGCGGGGGCGAACTGGACGAGGAGGCCGGCCCCGATCCCGCCGAGCCCGATCCCCACGGTCGGCCCCGCGCTGTTGACCTGGGCGCCGAGCGCGGGCCGCGCCGCCGGGGCGAGTTCCAGCAGGGCCGCGCCCATGGCCCCGGTGGCCAGGCCCACGGCGAGGCCCTGGACGGCGCGGGCGGCGAGCAGCAGCCCCAGCCCCTGGGCCCCGGCGAACAGTCCCATCGAGACGATCGCCAGGATCAGCCCGGCGGCCAGGACGGGCCGCCGGCCGAGGGTGTCGGACAGCGACCCGAACAGCAGGAGCCCGGCGAGCACGGTGACCGCGTACAGGGCGAAGACCACCGTGATGGTGCCGGAGGACAGCGCCCACTTCTCCTGGTAGAGCACGTAGAGGGCGGAGGGCACGGAGGAGGAGAGCATCAGCAGGACGAGGACCGCACCCACCACCCAGAAGCCGGTGCCTCTGGGCGCGCGGGCCGCCGCCGGTGCGGCTGGGTGCACGCTGACCCCCGTGGTCGTCTTGGATGTGTCGGCCACTGCTCGTTCAACTCCCCCGTGATGGGCCCCCGGGAGGGGGCCCGTGGTGTGCGGTCAGGCGAGGGCCTGGGCCCTGGCCAGCGCGCGGGCCGTGAGGACCCCCGCGAGGTGGCCGAGGTACTCGGCCGAGGTGCCGCGCCCGGGGACGAACAGCTCCCGGGGCTCGGCGCGGAAGGCGGCGAGGACGGCGTCCGTGGTGTACGGGCCCGCGCGCAGCCGGTCTTCGACCCCGCGCAGGCGCAGCGGGCGGGCGGTGGCGCCGGTGACGGCGATGCGCGGGCCGCCTGCCGTGATCCGTACGGCGGTGGCGCACACCGGGTAGCGGGTGGCCCGGTCGGCGGTCTTCTCGAAGGCGGCGGCCCGGCCGGCCCCGGGCACCAGCAGGGCGGTGACGACCGTGCGCGCGGGGACGCCGGAGGCCGCGAACTCCTCGGCCGGTACGGTCGACAGCCCGCCGGGACCGGCCAGTTCGACCCGGGCGTCGGCGGCGAGGGCGGCCACCGGCAGGTCGGTGGCCCGGCCGCCGGCGGCGAGGTTGCCGCCGACGGTGCCGAGGTTGCGGACCTGGGGGTCGCCGTTGGCGCGTGCCGCGGCGGCCAGCTCCGGTGCCCCGGCCCGGACCAGCGGGTCCGCGGAGAGCTCGGCGAGGGTGGTGAGGGCCCCGATCCGCAGGCCTCCGGGACCGCGGGCGACGCCCCGCAGCTCCTCGAGCCGGCGGATGTCGACCAGCAGCCGGGCGCGGTCGGCCCCGGTGCGCAGGTCGGGGAGCAGGCTCTGCCCTCCGGCCAGGACCCGGGCGCCGGGTGTTCCGGCCAGCAGGGTCAGCGCCTCCTCGAGACCGACGGGCCGGACGTAGTCGAACTCGGTCAGGATCACTGGGCTTCCCCTCTCAGGCGGCGCCAGACCTTCTCGGGGGTGAGCGGCATGTCGATGTGCCGGACGCCCAGATCGGAGAGGGCGTCGACGACGGCGTTGACCACGGCCGCGGCGGGCGGGACGGTGGCGATCTCGCCCGCGCCCTTGGCGCCGAGCGGGTTGTGCGGGCTGGGCGTGACCGTCTTGTCGAGGTCGAAGAACGGCACGTCGGCCGCGCGGGGCAGGGCGTAGTGGCTGAGGTCGGAGCTGATGAGCAGCCCGTTCTCGTCGTATTCGGCGGCCTCCATGAGGGCCTGGCCGAGGCCGTGCACGATGCTGCCCTCGATCTGGCCGAGCACCACCTTGGGGTTGCCGATGTGTCCGGCGTCGTCGACGGCGGTGTAGGCCACCACCTCGGTCTCGCCGGTCAGTTCGTCGACCTCGACGACCGCGACGTGCGTCCCGAAGGGGTAGTTGAAGTCCGGCGGGTCGAAGTGGGTGGTCTCGTCGAGGGCCGGCTCGATCTCCGGAGGCAGGCCCCAGCCGTACCACATGGCCATGGCCAGCTCGGCGAAGGTCTTGGTGTTGGCCTCGTTGCCCTCTTCGTGGACCGCGCCGCCCGCGTAGACGACCTTCTCCTCGGGGACGCCCAGGAAGACGGCGCCGGCCTTGACCAGCTTGCTCTTGATCTTCCGGGCGGTGAGGGCGACGGCGGGCGCGGCCATGCTGTAGGAGCGGGAGCCGTAGGTGCCCTGCCCGTAGGGGGCCTTGTGCGTATCGCCCTCCAGGACCTGGACGGTGTCCGGGTCGATGCCGAGCTCCTCGGCGGCGACCTGGGCGAAGACCGTGCCGTGGCTCTGCCCGGTGGAGGCGGAGCCCACGGTGACCGTGACCTCGCCGGTGGGGTGGACCCGGATGTTCGCGCTCTCCCAGGTGCCGCCCAGCATGCCCTCCTGGGACATCCGGGTGGAGGGGCCCACTCCGCAGATGGCCACGTAGGTGGCGAGGCCGACGCCGAGCCGCTTGCCGCGGGCGCGGGCCTCGGCCTTGCGGGCGGGCATGTCGGCGTACCCCGACAGCTCGATCGCCCGGTCGAAGTTCAGCTGGTAGTCCCCGGAGTCGTAGGTCCAACCCAGGCCGTTGTCGTACGGGAACTTCTCCTTCGGCACCAGGTTCCTGCGCCGTACGGCCGCCGGGTCCATGCCGATCTCGGAGGCGTACCGGTCGACGAGGCGCTCCATGAGGAAGGCTGCCTCGGCGCGTCCGCTGCCGCGCTGGGCGCCGAGCGAGACGGTGTTGGTGAAGGCTGCGTAGACCTCGCAGAACGCGGCGTCGATGTCGTACATCCCGCTGATGGAGCGGCCCATGAGGGCGGTGGCCACACCGGGGCCGATCGTCGACGGGTAGGCGCCGAGGTTGGCGTAGCTGGTGCAGCGCACCGCGGTGATGCGGCCGTCCCGGGTGCCGGCGAGGGTGACGTGCTGGCGGTGGTCGCGGCCCTGGACGGTGGAGTTCATCAGCCCGGTGCGGGTGTCCACCCACTTCACGGGCCGGCCGAGCGCCTTGGACAGCAGCAGGACCAGCGCCATGTCGGGGTAGAGGTACCCCTTGGTGCCGAAGCTGCCGCCGACGGTCGGGGCGATGACGCGGAGCTTGTTGAAGGGGATGCCGAGGACCAGCGCGGAGAGCAGGAAGCGGTGGTTGTGCGGGCCCTGGGTGGAGGCGTAGAGCGTGTACTCGCCGGTGGCGGCCCGGTAGTCGCCGACCGCGCCGCGCGGTTCGATGGGGCTGTTGATGGTGCGCTGGTTGACGAGGTCGAGCTCGACGGTGACCTCGGCCGAGGCGATGGCCGCGTCGGTGCGGTCCTTGTCGCCGCAGGTCCAGTACGCGTTCAGGTTGCCGGGGACGGCCTCGTGCAGCTGGGGCGCGCCCTCGGCGAGCGCCTCGTCTGCCCGGGTGACCACGGGCAGCGGCTCGTACTCGACGGCGATGGCGGCGAGCGCGGCGGCGGCCTGGCGCGGGGTCTCGGCGACGACGACGGCGATGGGGTCGCCGACGTGGCGGACGGTGTCGCCGGTCAGGACCGGGCGGGCGCCGGGAAGTCCGTAGGGGTGGGGCGGGAAGTGGCTCTCGACCCCGCCGGGGATCCAGATGCAGGGCAGCGGCATGACGTCGGTGAAATCGGCCGCGGTGGCCACCTTCAGCACGCCGGGCAGCTGCTCGGCGGCCTTGGTCTCGATGGAGAGGATCTTCGCGTGGGCCACCGGGCTGCCGAGGATCGCCATGTGCGCGGTGCCGGGCAGGTCGATGTCCGCGACGTACGTGGCCTCGCCGCGCAGCAGCTGCGGGTCCTCGCGGCTGTCCAGCGGCCGGCCGAGGACGCCGTTGCCGGGGAGGGAGGTCTCCCCCGTCACTGTGGTCATGTCCCTCACGCCTCCTGTCCGGCAGCGCTGGATGCGGACGGTGCGGCGGCGGTTTCGGCGCGGGCGGCGGCGCAGGCGCGCTGCACGCCGCGTACGACGCTGTGGTAGCCGGTGCAGCGGCAGAGGTTGCCGGTGAGCCACTCGCGGATCTCGGGTTCGGTCGGGGCCTCGCCGTCCGCGGTGCCGTCCACGAGCTCGCCGAGGGCCATGACCATGCCCGGGGTGCAGAACCCGCACTGGGTGCCGTGCTCCTGGCGCAGCGCCTCCTGGAGCCCGGTCAGTTCTCCGCCGGGGGTGGTGACGCCCTCGATGGTGGCCACCTCGGATCCGGCGGCGGACGCCGTGAGGACCAGGCAGCTCTTGACGGACCGGCCGTCGAGCCGGATGACGCAGGAGCCGCACTGGCCGGTGTCGCAGCCGACCTTGGTGCCGGTCAGTCCGAGGCCGTCGCGGAGCCGTTCCACGAGCAGTTCGTTCGGCTGGGCCGAGAACTGCTCGGGTCTTCCGTTCACGTTCAGTGTGATATCCATGCCAGCGCCTGCGCTTCCGTGAGCGGCCGGTTGAAGAGGGGCCCGCCGGGCTGCTGGAGAATTCCCCCGGAGTGCAGCGGGCCGGTGTCCACGGGTGCGAATCCCAGATCCGTGATGATTCCCGCGATGATTTCCTTCGCTTTCCCGTCGTCGCCCGCCGTGTAATGCGCCAGGCGCTCACCGGACGCCGTGCCGGCGACGGCGAGAGTTTCGAAGTGCATGGTGTTCAGGGATTTCACGACCTGGGCGCCGGGATACCACTCGGCGACCAGGTCGCTGGAGCCGCGCCCGCCAAGGTCGGCGGGGTCACCGGGGCCGCTGAACGCGTTGGTGGCGTCCACCAGCACCTTGTCCTGCACCACGTGCGGCGGGAGGAGCCCGCGCACGTCGGCGAACGGCACCATCAGCACCAGGAGTTCGGCCTGCCCGGCGGCCTTGGCGGGGTGCGCCGCCGAGGCCGCCGGTCCCAGCTCGGCCACGAGCGGGCCGAGGGTCTGCGGCCCCCGGGCGTTGGCGAGCACGACCTCGTGGCCTGCCGCCACGAGGATCCGTGCGAGGACCGTGCCGATCCGTCCGGTGCCGATGATGCCTGTCCGCATTGACGCTCCTCAGTTGCCGGTCCCGGTGCCGAGGCCGTCTCGGATCCGGGCAGGGGGTCGGGTCAGTCCATGCCGATCCAGACCGACTTGGTCTGGGTGTAGCTCTCCAGGGATTCGGGCCCGCACTCGCGCCCGAACCCGGAGGCCTTGTAGCCGCCGTAGGGCACCGAGGGGTCGTACTGGTTGTAGCAGTTGACCCAGACCGTGCCGGCCTTGATCTGCGAGGCCACCCGGTGGGCGCGGCGCAGGTCCTTGGTGTGGACGCCGGCGGCGAGGCCGTACGCGCTGTCGTTGGCGATGCGCACGGCGTCCTCCTCCGTGTCGAAGGGGATGATCGACAGGACGGGGCCGAAGATCTCCTCCTGGGCGATGCGCATCCCGTTGTCGACGCCGGTGAAGACGGTCGGCAGGAAGTAGAGGCCTTCGGTGGAGGCGCCCTCGGGCGTCCACCCGGTGCCTCCGGTGCGCAGGACGGCGCCTTCCTTCTCGCCGACCTCGATGTAGGAGCTGACCTTGTCGAACTGGCCTCGGTGGGCCAGCGGCCCGAAGAGGGTCTGCGGGTCGCGCGGGTCGCCGGGCTTGAGGGCGGCGGCCCGCCGGACCAGGCGTTCGACCATCTCGTCGTGGATGGGCCGCTGCAGGAGCAGGCGGGAGCCGGCGGTGCAGATCTCGCCCTTGTTGTAGTAGATGCCGAAGAAGGCGAGCTCCTCGGCCGCGTCGAGGTCGGCGTCGGCGAAGACGATGTTGGCGGACTTGCCGCCGAGCTCCATCGTCACCTTCTTCAGGGTGCCGGCCGCCTTGCGGATGATGGACTGGCCGACCGCGGTGGAGCCGGTGAAGGCGATCTTGTCGATGTCCCGGTGGTCGGTCAGGGTCTCGCCCAGTTCCACGCCGGGACCGGTGACCACGTTCAGCACGCCGTCCGGGATCTCCGCCTCCTGGAAGAGCTCGGCGATCTTCAGGGCGGTGAGCGGGGTGGCCGGGGAGGGCTTGTGGACGACCGTGTTGCCCGCCGCCAGCGCCGGTGCGATCTTCGTCATCGACAGCAGGAGCGGGAAGTTGAACGGGGTGATGGCGCAGACCACGCCCAGCGGCTCGCGCAGGGTGTAGGCCAGCTGCCCGCCGGCCGGGGCCCGCGAGGAGCCGTCGACGCGGGTCACCGCACCGGCGTAGTAGTGCATGAGCTGTGCGGCCATGGGGGCGTCGACCGTGCTGGAGAAGGCGAACGGCTTGCCCATGTCCACGGTCTCCAGCAGGGCGATCTCCTCCAGGTCGCGCTCGATGAGCTCGCCGACCCGGTTCAGCCGCAGCGCGCGTTCCTGCGCGGAGAGTCTGCTCCACGGACCTTCTTCGTACGCCTTGCGGGCCGCGGCGACGGCCGCGTCCGCGTCGGCGGCGGTGGCCTGGGCCACCGGCACGATCTCCTGGCCGTCGACGGGGCTGATGTCCGGTTCGGTACGGCCGTCCTGGGCGGGGACCCATTTGCCGCCGATGAACAGCTTCCCGGGGTTGGCCAAGGGCTGGTCGCTGAGCGCGCGCTTGGTCATGGCTGCCTTCCGGTGTCGGATGCGGGGGCTGTGCTAGCCCTTCGCGAGCTGGGTTAAGAACGTCTCCGCGAGGGCCTTGGAGGAGTAGGGGTTCTGGCCGGTGGTCAGCTTGCGGTCCACGACGACGTGCGAGTCCCAGATCGCTTCGGCCTTCTCGTAGCGGGCGCCGAGCCGGGTGAGCTCGACCTCGAGGATCAGCGGGAGCCGGCCGGCCATGTTCGTGACGAGCTCCTCGGCGTGCGAGAAGGCCGTCATCCGGTAGCCCTCGAAGGGCCAGCGGCCCTCTCCGTCGCGCAGCGCGAGCAGCGAGGTGTGGCCGTGGCACACCGTGGCGAGCGGCTTGTCCTGGGCGATGACCCAGCGCAGGACCTGGGCGAGTTCGTCGGACTTCGGCAGGTCGCCGATGGCGCCGTGGCCGCCGCTGACGTACACGCCGTCGTAGTCGGCGAGGTCCTTCTCGGTCAGGGACTCCAGCGCGAGGGGGGACGTGAGCTGCGGGGTGTTCTCGATGGCCCGTACGTACGCGGCCGCGTTGGCCTCGTCCTCGTCCGGGGAGCCCTGCGGGCGGACCCACTGGAGGAACTGGGGGTCGATGCTCGTCTGGTCGACGGTCGGCGCACGGCCCCCGATCGTCGCCACGTCCACGGTGTGGCCGGCTGCCTTGAAGAGCTGATAAGGAACGACGAATTCCTCGGCCCAGAATCCCGAGGGGTGCTGTTCGCCGTCCAGCAGATGGAGCGTGGCCTTGGCCGTCATGACGACGAGAATCTTCATGGATTCTCTCCTTGTTCTGGATTCGCTGCCGATTCAACACGGCCCCTACTGGGGGGCGTAAGGGGGCGGCGTCAGGCACGCGATACTTCGTCACGTGCGTCCAACGCCGAGATGATGGTGCGGAATTCACCGACCAGGGGGTGGTCGGGATGGGCTTCTGCGAATATGCGCTCTCCGTACAGTGCCGCCATTTCCGGCGAGTACGGAAGGATTCCGGCCAGCGGTGCGCCGTAGACCTCCTCGGCGCGCCGCCGGGCCGCCTCCCGGTCGATGCCTTCGGGAGCCATGCTCAGTACGAGGGTCCGCCGGCAGGCCAGCCGCCCGGCGAGGGCGATGGTCTCCTCGACCCCGGAGAGGTCGATCCGGTCGGCCCGGGCCATGATCATCAGTACGTCGGCGCTCGCCATGGCGGTCACCGACTCGTTGTTGAGCCCGGCGTGGGTGTCGAGCAGCAGCACGTCGAGGGCGTAGTGCCCGGCCAGCCGGTCGAAGCCCTCCGGGAGCAGCCCCACGTCGTATCCGCTGGTCATGATCTCGCGCAGGGCGGCGGTCCCGGTCCGGGCCGGTACGACGTACAGGCCGGGCACGCCCACCTGCTGGGCCGCGGTCTCGATCTCGCAGCGGCCGAGCAGGTAGTCGGCCAGCGAGGCGCCCGGTCCGAGCCGGAACAGCAGGTCCAGGGTGGGCGACTGGATGTCGGTGTCCACCAGCCCCACCCGGCGCCCCTCGGCCGCGAGGAGCAGCGCGAGGTTCGCCAGTACCGAGGACTTCCCGGTGCCGCCGCGGTGCGAGTGCACCACGATGGTGCGGGTCACCTAGGCCACCACCTGGTGATCGGCACCGGCCACGTACGGCCCCCGCGCCGCGCGTGGCCGGTGCAGGGCCAGCATGGTGACGTCGTCGTGCTGTTCGGCGGTGCCGGTGTGCTCGAGCACCGCCAGGTCCATCCGGTCGACCACGGACTTGCCGCTCACCTGGGTTCCGGCGAGCAGTTCCAGCATCCGTTCGTCACCGAGGAAGCTGCCGTTCGGACAGCGGGCCTCGGGGACCCCGTCGGTGAACACGAAGAGCGTGTCGCCGGGGTTCAGCTGGGCGTAGCCGAGGGTGTAGACGCAGTCGGGCAGTACCCCGACGGCGGGTCCGGTGACCTCCAGGGCGGCCGGCGGGCTGCCGTCGGCCCGCAGCAGGAGGGGCGGGTTGTGGCCGCCGTTGATGTAGACGAGGCTGCCGGTGGCCGGGTCCAGCACCCCGAAGAAGAGGGTGGCGAAGTAGCCCTGCCGCAGGTGGTTGCGGGTGAGGTAGCCGTTGGTGGCGGTGACCGCGTTGAGCAGCGGGGTGGCGCCGACCACCGGGATGCGTCTGCTGCCGCCGGCGCGCCCGGCGGCCACCAGGTGCTGGAGGCCGCTGTTCTCGGCGGTGTGCCGCAGCAGCGAGCGGATGAGTGCCATGAAGAGCGCCGCACCCACGCCCTTGTCGCAGACGTCGGCGACGACGAGGGCGAGCCGGCGGCCGCGGGAGATCTCGAAGACGTCGTAGAAGTCCCCCGCGACCTGCCGGGCCGGCCGGAACCGTACGTCGATCTCCCAGCCGTCGGGGACCGGCAGCGATTCCGGCAGGAAGCCCGCCTGGATCTCCCGGCCGATCTCCAGTTCCTTCTCGTACCCCATGAGTTCGGCGCGGGCGTCGGCTTCGCGCAGGGTGCGGCCGAGTCCGGCGCGCTCCGAGCAGCTGTGCAGCCGGGCCCCGACGAGGGCGGGCAGGAAGGGCGGTACGAGGTAGTCGTGCCCGATCCGGACGTGCTCCTCCAGGGCGGCGAACTCGGTCACCGTCCAGACGACGACGATGGGCGCCCCGGCCCAGCGGCGCAGCCGGCGTACGGCCAGCCGTACGGCCTCCCCGTCGGTTTCGGCGGGGGCGAGCAGTACGTCCGCGACGGGCAGCAGGTCCTGCGGGCCGTCGCGGAGCTCCGCCAGCGTTCTGGTGGTGAGTTCCGCGTCCATGGTCCGCAGCGCCGTCAGCAGCTCGGGCGGCGGGGGCGGGTACTCGTCGAGGATGATCATGGTCGTGGAGGGCATGGGTCCGTCCCCTCAGCCTTCACAGTCAGTGTGCTGATGTTGCGGCCGTCCCTGTGCACGTAGCCGAACTCGTCCACGCTGGTCAGTGCCAGGTGGATGCCGAGGCCGCCGATCCGCCGGTTCTCGGGCGCGACCCCGGGGGCGGGCGGAAGGCGGCCTTCGACGGGGTCGAAGGGGGGTGCGGCGTCCTCGATGGTGATCCGGACTCCGCCGGGGCCGGAGCGGCCGCGGACGGTGATCCGTCCGTCGCCGCCCCGGTACCCGTGCATCACGATGTTCGTGGCCAGCTCGTCCACGGCCAGCCGGAGCCGGTAGGCGGCGCCCTTGTCCAGGCCCGCCCGTCCGGCCAGCCGCAGGACGAACGAGGCGATCTCGCCCAGTGCCCCCACCGTCGCGGGCACCTCCAGTACGCAGGACGTCCTCGCCAGTTCGACCATGTCAGTCACGGTGGTCACTCATCGGAGAGGACGATGCTGCGGTCGAGTCCGGCCGTCCGGATGGTCCGGGAGACGGGCTCGATGGCACCGACCACCTTGATGGCGACGTTGCCGGCGACCTTCTGCCGGGCGAAGACCAGGGAGCGCAGTCCGGCGCTGGCCATGTAGCCCACGCCGGCCATCCGGATCTCGACGGTGGTGGTGCCGTGGCCCGCGGCCTTCTCGATGGTCTGGTGGAACTCCGGTGCGGTCTTGGCGTCCAGCTCACCCGTCAGCTCGATCACGGTGGTGTCGCCCTCGATGCTCAGGGACACGGAAAGCGGCATGTCAGGTCTCCTTCGGTCAGGGCGTGTCGAAGCGCTCGGGGTCGTTGGTGCGGCCCACCAGGATCACGACCGAGCGCGGGCCGATCAGGTACTTCCCCGCGTTGTCCAGCTCCTGCTCGGTGTCCGGGGTGCGGATGTCGTGCGGCGCCTCGGCGCCCGTGTCGGCGAACAGGTGCCAGCTGCGGCCGCCGGGCAGGGCGGGCAGCTCCAGGTCGTGCGCCTCCCAGTGCGAGTTCATGGCCACGTACACCACGTCGTCGTCGCCGGTGCCGCAGCGGGCCACCGCCAGCAGCCGGCTCTCGTCCGACCAGTCGGGCTGCCAGGCCCGCTCCCCGTGCCAGCTGATGTCCGGCAGGCCGAGGTGCTCGCGGACCTGTCCGGTGGGGTGGGAGGTGGAGCGCAGTTCGCGGTGGCGCCCCCGGAAGGCGATCATCTCGCGGGTGAACCGAAGCAGTTCGGCGTTGTCGTCGACCTGGTCCCAGTCGAACCAGGACAGCTCGTTGTCCTGGCAGTACGTGTTGTTGTTGCCCCACTGCGTCCGCGCGACCTCGTCCCCCGCCAGCAGCATCGGGATGCCCTGGCTGGTGAAGAGGATGGCGAGGGCGTTCTTCATCTGCCGGGTCCGCAGCCGGTTGATCTCGGGGTCGTCGGTCGGCCCCTCCGCGCCGCAGTTCCAGCTGTTGTTGTCGTTCGCGCCGTCGTTGTTGTCCTCGCCGTTGGCCTCGTTGTGCTTGTCGTTGTAGGAGACCAGGTCGGCGAGGGTGAACCCGTCGTGCGCGGTCAGGAAGTTGACCGAGGCCGCGGTGCCGCGGCTCGAGTAGAGGTCGGGCGAGCCGGCGATGCGGGTGGCCAGCTCGCCGGTGACCCCGGAGTCGCCCTTGAGCCAGCGGCGTACGGTGTCGCGGTACTTCCCGTTCCACTCCGCCCAGCGGCCGTAGGCCGGGAAGTTGCCGACCTCGTAGAGGCCCCCCGCGTCCCAGGCCTCGGCGATGAGCTTGGTGTGCCGCAGCACGGGGTCGTAGGCCAGCAGTTCCAGCAGCGGCGGGTTGGGCAGCGGGGTGCCGTCCAGGGACCGGCCGAGGATGGCCGCGAGGTCGAAGCGGAAGCCGTCGATGTGGTAGTCGGCGACCCAGTGGCGCAGGCAGTCGAGCACGTAGTTGCGCACGACGGGGTGGTTGCAGTTGACGGTGTTGCCGGTGCCGCTGAAGTTGAAGTAGTACCCCTCGGGCGTGAGCATGTAGTACGTGGAGTTGTCGAGCCCCTTGAAGGAGATCGTCGGCCCCTGCTCGTTGCCCTCCGCGGTGTGGTTGAAGACGACGTCGAGGATGACCTCGATGCCCGCCGCGTGCAGGTCCTTGATCAGGGTGCGGAACTCGTCGCCCTGCATCCCGTACCGCCCGGTGGCCGCGTAGCCGGCCTTCGGTGCGAAGAACGAGACGGTGTTGTAGCCCCAGTAGTCGTAGAGCTTCTCGCCGGTCTCCGGGTTGGAGCGCGGGTTGTCGCTCTCGTCGAACTCGAACACGGGGAGCAGCTCGACGCAGTTCACCCCGAGTTCCTTCAGGTACGGGATCTTCTCGCGCAGCCCCGCGAAGGTGCCGGGTGCGGTGACCCCCGAGGAGGGGTGCCGGGTGAAGCCGCGCACGTGGGTCTCGTAGACGACGAGGTCCTCGGCGCGGATGCCCAGCGGGGTGTCGTCGCCCCAGTCGAAGTCCTGGAGGCAGACGCGGGAACGGTACTGGTAGCCCCGGTTGTAGTCCGGCTCCACGCCCCACACGTCGCGGCCGGCGATCAGCCGGGCGTAGGGGTCGGAGAGGACCTGCCGGGCGTCGAAGCGGTGGCCGCTGACCGGGTCGTAGGGGCCGTCGGCCCGGTACCCGTACTCGATGTTCTCGTGGTCGAGGCCGAAGACCGTCATGGCGAAGACGCTGCCGGTGCGGAATTCCTCGGGGAACTCCAGCTCGGCCATCGGCTCGGGCTCTCCGCGCTTGAAGATGACCAGGGTCATGGAGGTGGCCTGGTCGGAGAAGACGGAGAAGCTGACCCCGCCGGGGACCACGTTGGCCCCGAAGGGGAACGGTTTGCCGGCGCGGACGCGGTACCCGCCCACCTCGTGGGTCGGGTAGGCGTCCACCCGCAGGACCTGCTCGGCCTGGGCCTCGCTCATCGCGCGGCCTTGGCCTTGGCCTTGGCGGCCGCGGCCGCCGCCTCGCCGGTCTCGAAGAAGTCGAGGAAGCCGGTGGCCGACATGACGAACCGCACTTCCTCGCTCACCCCGTACAGGGTGACGGCGACGCCGGCGTGCTGCGCCTCGCGGTAGACGACGAGCAGGGTGCGCAGGCCCGCGCTGGACACGTAGGTGACCGCCGTGAGGTCGATCTTCAGCGGCCTGCCCTCGCGGACCAGCGGCAGCAGGGCCTGGAGCAGCGATCCGGATGTCTCGCTGTTGATCTCACCGGTGGCGACGAGTACGGTCCCCGTCTTGTTCCGGCGTTCCTTGACGTTGAGAGTCATTGCCTTCCCCTCTGGTTGGGGCGCCCCCCGTTGAGCGCTACTTCTTGGCCACTGGACGCAGCCGGACCTTGACCTTCACCCGCCCCTGGACGTCGGGCAGCCGCACGGTCAGGGCGTCCGCGTCGAAGTCCGTGTACGGCTTCTCGTCGATCTCGACGGAGGCGATCCGCACCGAGCCGGCCGGGAGCAGGTCGGGCGAGACGCGCAGGATGCGGTCGGGCAGGCCGGTCGGGTCGGGCTGGAAGTGGAAGTCCATCTCCCGGCCGTTGACGAGCAGGTTGTTGTAGACGGCGGCGAGGTAGCACAGCTCCGCCGAGTGGTACATGGACATCGAGTGGCTGCCCTTGAGCCGCTCGGTGCCGAGGAGGTACGGCGTGCCGCTGGCGAGCACGTTGAAGTAGACGGCGCCCTCGTCGTGGTCGAGGAAGAAGGTGTTGTAGAAGGCCTCCGCCTGCCGGGCCTCGCGCACGTCGGCGTCGCCGCCCACCGTGCCGCCCAGGATGAGGTAGGCGAGGATCGCCTGCTCCTGCTGCCACCAGGCCTTGCGGTCGTGCCAGGCGAAACGATACGTCTCCTCGTCGCCGGCCTTGGTCCGCTCGACGACGTCGTACCAGCCGCCGCGCTGCACGTCGCTGCCGACCGCGGGCATGATCTCGCCGATCTTCTTGGCGAGCTCCTCGTACGCCGGCTTGGCCTTCAGCGAGTTCATCCGCATCAGGTTCCAGGCGATCTTGAGGTTGTGGCCGACCACGGCGCGGTCCTGCTGCCAGCTGTGCGCCTTGTCGTGCGACCAGTCGCGGAAGAAGCGCTCCTGGACGAAGGGGCTGTTCTCGTAGTCCGGGAACTTGTCCGCGATGGTGTCGAAGGTGTACTCGAGGAAGTCGGCGTACTTCTGGTCGCCGGTCGCCAGGTACAGGTTGATCAGGTAGGCGGGCGCGTGGTCGCCGACCGAGTTCCAGTTCTTGCGCTCGGCGTTCTCCCCGAGGGACTCGTGGTCGGCGCTGAAGAGGATCGGGTCGATGTGCGAGTAGTAGCCGCCCTGCTCCGGGTCGAAGAAGAACTTGTCGAACAGCCGGATGGTGGCGTCCGCGTCGTTCTTGATCCGGACGTCCCCGGTGACCCGGTACGTCTGGATGGGGCCGGCCAGCGCGTAGATCTGCTCGTACATCGGGATCGCGTCGTAGTCGTCGGAGAACTCCGAGGTGAACAGCTTGCGCTCGCTGTCCCCGTCGACGCTGATGCCGTGGTACCAGAAGACCACGTCCTCCTCGCTGTCCACGACCCGCATGTGCTTGCGCAGGTACTCGGTGCCGCGCTCGGCGACCTCCAGGTACTCGTCCTTGCCCGTCAGCAGGTAGGCCGACGCCATCCCGTAGACCAGGCGGGAGATCGTGTCGGTCTCCTGGACGTGGCTCGCGGTCTTGTCACCGCCGAGCCGGATCTCGGTGCGGTACTCGGTGAAGTCCACCGGCCCGTCGCCGAACTGCGCCCGCCTGTAGAAGTCGGCCAGCGACTCGATCTGCTTGATCCACCAGCTGGGCTCCTCGAAGCGGTAGTCCTCGGCGCCCCGGCCCAGGAACACCAGGCGCTTGGCGTCGTAGCGCCCGCCCTGCTCCGGGTAGCGGACCCCGTGGACGAAGAGGAACCGGCCCGGCGACAGCATCTCGTCGATGTGCCCGGAGGCGTCGATGTACGGCTCGTCCAGGTTGCGGACCAGCTCGGCGCTGGGGCCGCCGGCCAGGGAGACGTCGAACTCCCGGCCGTCCGAGGTCTTCAGCCGCAGCACGCGGGTACCGGAGTCGAAGCGGACGACGTAGCCCGCGATGGTGTCGGAGAAGGAGAAGCTCACGGCATCCGCCATGTCATGCACCGTCCTTGTCGTGAGTGCTGTCGTCCTCGTATCCCTGGCTGACCTCGACGATCACCCCGTCGGGATCGCGGACCCACACGGTCCGCCATCCGCAGATGAAGTCGTCGAAGTCCAGCGGTCCCAGGGTCACTTCCGCCGCGTCGCCCAGTCCGGCCAGGAACGCGTCCACGCTGTCGGTCTGGAAGGCCAGGTGGCGCATCCGGCCCGGGGCCTGCGGGCCGTCGTCGTGAGCCTCGCGGGCCGGTTCGGCCTCGGCCGCGAAGAGCTCCAGGTACGCGTCCCCCTTGCGCAGGAACACGATCTTGGCCTCTCCGAGGTCGACCACCCGGGCCCGGGCGAAGCCGAAGTAGCGGGTGTAGAAGTCCTCGGTGGTCTTCTGGTCCCTGCAGTTGAGGCCCACGTGCGACCAGACCATCGGCCGGTCCGCGGCGCCCGCCATCAGCCGGCTCCCCGGCCCCGCCCGGCCGCGATCAGTTCGATGATCCGGCGGGCGAACAGGTGGTGGTGGGCGCCGGTGCGGCCGGTGACCAGGTCCCCGTCGACCACCACGTCCTCGTCGACGTACTGGGCGCCCATGTTCCGGACGTCGCCGATGAGGTTGTTGTGGCAGACGACCTTGCGGCCGCGCACCTTGTCCGGGATCGAGGAGGCCAGCCACATCCCGTGGCAGATGATCCCCTTGAGGACGGTCGGCTCCTCGAAGGCCCGGCGCAGCAGCTCCGTCGCCGGGGCGAGGACGTCCACGTCCTCGGTGTAGCGCAGCCGGTCGGCCACCATGCCGGACGGCACGATGATCGCCGCGTACCGGCGCAGGTCGTCGTCGCCCAGCCCCTCCAGGGACTGGTTCGCGGTGAACGGCGCCCGGTACTCGTGCCCGGTGAAGGTGATGGAGTCGTTGCCCCACAGCCGGGTCAGGAAGTCGACCTCGGCGCCCTCCTCCGCGAACCGGTGCTGGTAGTAGAAGATCTCCGGCTCGTAGTAGTCGCTCTCGACCAGGACCGCGATCCGGGTCCCGGACAGCGCACCCTCGCGCAGGACGGCATCAGGCACGGGACACCCCCCTCAGGAAGTCCGCCGCGCGCTCGGCGATCATCGCGATGGCGGTGTGGCAGTTGCCCGACGGAACCGCGGGCATCACGCTGGCGTCGACGACGCGCAGGTTGCGCACGCCGTGCACCCGCAGCTCGGGGTCGACGACGGAGAGGTCGTCGATGCCCATGCGGCAGGAGCCGGCCTGGTGGTGGTAGCTCTCCGACTTCTGCTTCACGAAGGTCCGCAGGTCGTCCTCGCCCACGTAGCCCGGACCGGGCTGGAGCTCCTGCTTGTACCAGGGCGAGAAGGCGGAGGTCGCGAAGATCTCCCGGGCGATCTTGACGCCCTGCACCATCCGCTCCAGGTCCCACCGGTCGCCCAGGTAGTTCGGGTTGATCAGCGGGTGGGCCAGCGGGTCGGCGCTCGCCAGCCTGATCCAGCCGCGCGAGACCGGCCGTACGACCCCCGGCAGGATGGACACCGTGTTGGGGTGGTCCTGGCCGACGATCACGTCGAAGGGCACGTGGACGAAGGCGATCTGGAGGTCCGGCGCGGGCAGCCCGGGCTGCGAGGACAGGAACAGAGCGCTCTCCGACAGGTTCTGCGCCGGCGGCGGGAGCTCCTGGGTGACCTCGGCCATCAGCCCGGTCAGGACGTGGTTGTGGAAGTTCTCGCCGACCCCGGGCAGGGCCGCGGTGACCTCGATGCCGTGCTCGCGCAGCTGCTCGGGGTGGCCGATGCCGGAGAGCAGCAGCAGCTTCGGGGACTCGATCGCCCCCGCGGCCACGACCACCTCCCGGCGGGCCCGTACGGTGTGCAGCCCGGGCGCGGCGGCGCTGCTGTGTCCGTCCCGGACGGTCCGGCCCGGGATCTCGGCGGGGGCCCGCAGCTGGGCGTACTCGACGCCCGTGCAGGTGTCCCCGTCGAAGAGCAGCCGGGTGGACTGCGCGTTGGTGCGCAGGGTCAGGTTGGAGCGTCCGAGCGCGGGCTCCAGGTAGGCGGCCAGCACCCCCTGGCGGCGGCCGTCGGCCACGTCGATGTGGTGCCAGCCGGTGCCGAAGAGGCCGCGCCGGGGACCGTCGGTGTTGAAGTCGGCGATCTCCTCGTGGCCCAGCTCGACCGCCGCGTCGATGAAGGCCCGCGAGACCGGGTTGGGGCCGTGCTGTCCGGCGTTGGTGATCCGCTGGGGGCCGCGGGTGCCGGTGGTGGCGGCGGTCGCGTCCTCCTGGCCCTCCAGCAGGGCGAAGTACGGGAGCACGTCCTCGTGCGCCCAGCCGGCGGCGCCCTGGTAGGCCCAGTTGTCGAAGTCCGAGGCGTGGCCCCGGATGTGCATCATGATGTAGAGGTTGCTGCTGCCGCCGGGGGCCTTGCCGCGCGGTTCGTAGGTGCGGCGACCGTCGAGGCCGGGCTGCGGGGTACTGGTGTAGCCCCAGTCCACGGGCCCGCCGAGGAGCTTGTACCAGGAGGACGGGTCGTCCACCTCGGGCGGGATCCGCGAGCCGCCCGCCTCCAGGACGAGGACGGAGACGTCCGGGTCCTCGGAGAGCCGGGCCGCCAGCACGCTGCCCGCGGTGCCGGATCCCACGACGATGTAGTCGTACTCTTCGACGCTCACGGGTCCCCCTCAGCCCTGGCTCAGCACCTGGAAGGGAACCGTGTCGTGGTAGTTCGCCATGTAGGCGATCTTTCCGTCCACGATCCGGAAGAAGTTCATGACCTCGGCCTCGATGGCCTCGCCGGAGGCGCTGACGGCGGTCAGGTGCGAGACGGCCGCGGCCTTCTCGCCGTCGACGATGAAGTGCACGGGCTCGTTCCGGAAGACCCGGTACATCGTGCCCATGCCCTTCATCATCGAGCGCAGGACCTCCAGGCCCTCGATGTGGCCGGCGAGCTGCTCGTCCATCACCTGGTCGTCGGCGAACAGGTCGCACCAGCGGTCCCAGTCCCCGGCGTTGGCGTACTCGTAGTACTTGGTCAAGATCTGTCGTGCGTCCATCGCGCGCATCCCCCTATCGGTCCCTGCGGGTTCCGTCCGGCGCGAACGGCGCCCAGAACTGGCTGAAGGCGGAGGCGGTGTCGCCGAAGAGCCCGTCGCGGCCCTCGACGATCCGGCCGTCCCGCCACCGCATGAAGTGGAAGACCGGGTAGTCCATCCGCTCGTACGGGGACCGGCTGCCTTGGTCCGCGCCGTCGCGCACGGCGACGTTGCGGCAGACGTCGGCGGAACAGTCCTCCCCGACCAGGACCGCTTCCAGGTCCATCCGGAAGGTGCCGCCCGTGAGCTTGTGGGTCTGGCCCATCAGCTCCAGGAAGGCGTCCAGGCTCTCGTACCAGCCGGCGAGCGGGTGGTTGCCCGGCACCAGCCAGCGCAGGTCCTCGGAGTAGTACTCCAGGATGCGCGCCCGGTCGCCGGAGCCGAGGGCGGCGTACGCCGCCCGGACCCGGTCCCGTGTCACTTCGGTCATCGTCGCTTCTCCTTCGCCGGCGCGGTCAGAGGGAGCCGGAACCGGGCATCGGAGCCAGGTCGTTGACCGTGTACTGCTTGATCAGCGGCCCGTCGGGGCCTGCCACCACGGTCCAGGTCTGGTCGGCGTCGAAGCCGAGCCATTCGCTGCGGGCGGCCGGCGGGTTCCAGATCTTGGCCTGCCAGTTGACGAGCACCCGGACGATCGCCCGGTCGCCCTCGACGACGGGCTCCACCTTCGTGACGGTGTGCACCTCGTCGAAGAACCGGTGGGTGACGGCCTCGTACCAGCGGCCGAAGCCCTGGTGCCCGAGGAAGACGTCCTCGGGGACCTTGAACTCCAGGTCCTCGGTGATCAGGGCGAGCACCTGGTCCAGCGGTACGTGCTGGTCCAGCGCCACGTACCAGTCCTCGGCGAAACTGCGGATCGCGTCCTCGGTCAACTGCCGCTCGGCGGGCATGCGGTCTCCTCCTGTTCCGTGCTGGGTGACTGCTCTGGTCAGATCTGGATGTCGACGAGGAACGGACCGGGGTGGGCCAGCATCCGGCTCACGGCGGCGGCCGCCTCGTCCGGCTTCTCCACCCGCGTGCCGCCGGCGCCGAGCGACCGGGCCAGCCCGGCGAAGTCGATCTCGGGGTGGGAGAGGTCGAAGGAGCCCGGGAACCCGTGCTCCGGGATGTCCCGCTCCCGCCAGTACTGGGCGATGTTGTCGTCCAGCAGCCGGTACTTGCGGTTGTTGCAGACGACGAACTTGGCGTCGATGCCGTGCCGGGCCGCCGTCCACAGCGCCTGGTAGGTGTACATCGACCCGCCGTCGCCCGCGAAGCCGACGACGAGCCGGTCCGGGCGGGCCAGCTTGGCGCCGACCGCGCCCGGGAAGCCCACGCCCAGCGAGCCGCCCCGGGTGAGGTGGTAGTCGCCCGGGCGCTCCGCGGGCAGGTACTTCGTGACCAGCGGGGAGGTGGTCAGCGCCTCGTCGAAGACGATCAGGTCCCCGCCGGTGCGCTCGGCGAGGGTCCGCAGGAAGACCTCCATCGGCGTGCCGCCGTCGGTGGCCGACCGCGCCGCGCGGGCCCGCTCCCGGGCCCGTACGTCGATCCGGGCGGCCGCGGCGGCCCGCTGCTGCGGGGTCAGCCGGTGCTCCAGTACGCCCGCCAGGGCGCGCAGCGCCTGCTTGGGATCGGCGGCGAGGCCCAGGTCGACGGGGTGGTTCTTGGCGATCTCGTAGGCGTTGAGGTCGATGTGGACGACCTTCGCGCCGGCCCGGAAGGGGCTCTCCAGTTCGGGGAACACCTCCGGGAAGACGTAGGTGCCGACGATCAGCACCCCGTCGGCCGCCCCGACCAGCTCCTTGCTGTGCGGGCCGAACATGTGGCCCGTCTGGCCCCGCCGCAGCGGGTGCGAGGCCGCGATGTTGACCTCGGAGGAGTCGACCTCGTACACGTCGGCGCCCAGCAGCTCGGCGACGGCCGCCAGTTCGTTCTGCGCCCCGGAGAGCGAGACCCCGTCCCCGATGAGGAGGACGGGCCGCTGGGCGGAGGCGAGCAGCTCGGCCGCCCGCCCCACCGAGGCCGGCGACGGCGCCACGTCCGTGAGCGGCACCGTGGCGGGCAGCACGGGCTCGGAGTTGAGCTCGTCCAGCACGTCCATCGGCAGCGCCACGAACACGGGTCCGCGGGGCGGGGTGAGCGCGATCTTCACGGCCCGCCGGATGGTGCGGAGCACGGAGTGCCGGTCGGTGACCCGGGTGGCGTACTTCGTCACCGGTTTGGCCATCGCCACCAGGTCGGACGCCATCTGCGCGTCCATGGCGTCGTAGCGCACCCCGGCGTCACCGGCGATCACGACGAGCGGGGTGTGGCCGCGCAGCGACTGGTAGAGCATCCCGATGCCGTTGCCCAGCCCCACCCCGGAGTGCAGCTGGAGGAGCGCCGCGCCGCCGGTCGCCCGGGCGTATCCGTCGGCGATACCGGCGGCCACGGTCTCCTGGAGGGCGAGGATGTACTGGAAGTCCTCCGCCGCGTCCACCGCGTCGAGGAATCCCTGCTCCACCGTCCCCGGATTTCCGAACATCACCCTCAGGCCGTCGGCCTTGAACTGCTCGATCAGCCTTTCCCGTCCGGGAGTGGCTCCGGTATTCATCGAACTCCCCCTCATTCCCACGAGTTTCCGGCCCACCAGATTCCAGGACTACCAGCCGTATCGGGTGAGGCCGTCCTCGAGGACTTCCACGATCTTCTGTCCGGTGAGGTACGAGTCCGGGGTGGACCGTCCGGTCACGAACGGGAAGTCGACGATGACGGACACCGGCTTTCCGAAATTCCCGTGGTATGCGCCGCTCGGGCCGGTCGCATCGCGCAGGATGTACTCCAGCGGGTACGGCGGCGGGCCCATGTTGAAGTCGGTACCGAGGAACCCGGTGCCGTCCTTGTAGTCGTACTCCTTGCAGTGGCCGGTCACGTGCTTGCCCCGGATGATGCTCTTGCGGTCGCTCCAGTCCCGGGCGAAGGCCAGGCAGGCGACCCCGTAGCACTCCGCGGCCACGACCTTGCCGGCCCTCTCGAAGGCCAGGATCAGGGCGTGCACGCGCTCGTTGTTGGCGAGGTCGGCGATCGGGCCGCTGCCGCCGACGATGAGGATCGCGTCGTAGTCGGCGATGTCGGCGTCCAGCTTGTCCAGATCGCGGTGGTACTGCTCGAGCTTGCGCAGATAGCCCTCGTCGCTCGTGTACGGGCGCTCGGGGACCCACGCCTCGATGTCGAGCGGCGAGTCGAGCCGGCTCGACTGCTCGAACTCCCGGCCCAGCCGCGCGTTCTCCTCGGTGGTGACCGAGCGTCCCAGTGGAGGGTCGATGTAGTTCGCGTCGAGGCTCGGCGGGAGAGCGTGTGCACGCTTTCCGGTCGGCGTGGCGAATATGACCTCGTAGCCCCGCTCATCGAACTTCGATACCGGGCCTATCAGTTCTTCGGCCCAGTAACCGTGTTCGGAGACAATGACCAGAATCTTTCTGCTCACGTATTCCTCCAGGCGCCGCCTGTTGTCGTTGGCGTCCACCACACTGGCCGCGCCCAGAGGCTGCGTCAAAGCGCCCGTGTGCGACTTCGTGAGGTAGCGGCCCAGGTCATGGGGGCACCTCAGGAAGTCGTCCGCCGACATCATGAAGTAGCTTCAGGACTACCTGACTTCGGCCGAATCAGTGAACCGTTGCCGGGGCCCCGATCTATCGTCTGGACGCGCCGTGAATCACGGGCGCGCGGCTGTGTCGGCTGACGAGCGCGAGCACGAGGAGAGGGACGGGGACGATGACGATGGACCTGTTGTGCACACACATCGACCAGATACGTCCGGTGAAGCCCGGGACCGAGGGCTGCGAGGAGTGCCTCATCGCCGGTGACGGCTGGGTGCATCTGCGGATGTGCCTCAGCTGCGGACACGTCGGGTGCTGTGACTCCTCGAAGAACCGTCACGCCACCCGGCACTACCGCGCCTCCGAGCACCCCATCGCCGCCTCCCACGAGCCCGGTGAGGACTGGGCCTGGTGCTACGCCGACAAGCTGATGCTGGACCCGGCGTGAGCGCGGCCCCCGAGGGCGCCGCCGCCGTGACGGCCGCCGCGACCGAGCGCGCGGAGAACCGCAAGCCCGTCATCCTGGCCGTGGACGACGACCCGCAGGTGCTGCGCGCGGTCCGCCGCGACCTGCGCAGCGCCTACGGAGACCGCTACCGGGTGCTCGGCGCGTCCTCGGCCGCCGACGCCCTGAAGATCCTGGACTCCCTCGACGAACGCGGCCACGACCCGGCGCTGTTCCTCGTGGACCAGCGGATGCCCGACGTCACCGGCGTCGAGTTCCTGCTGGAGGCGGTCAGCCGCTTCCCGGACGCCCGGCGCGTGCTGCTGACCGCGTACGCCGAGACCGACGCGGCCATCACCGCGATCAACCGGGTCCGGCTGGACTACTACCTGCTCAAGCCGTGGGACCCGCCGCACGAGCGGCTCTTCCCGGTCCTGGACGACCTGCTGTCGGACTGGCTGGCCACCTACCGGCCCGCGTACGACGGGATCATCGTCGCCGGCCACCTGGTCTCCCCCGGGACCCACGCCGTGCGGGACTTCTTCACCCGCAACGGACAGCCGTTCCGCTTCCTCAACGTGGAACGGGACCCCGAGGCGCTGACCCTGATCGCCGGCCAGCCCGACGCCGCGCTGCCGCTCGTCCGCTTCCCGGACGGAGCGGTGCTCTCGGCCCCGACCGACACCCAGCTCGCCCAGCACCTGGGGCTGGCCACCACCGCCTCCCGCCCGCACTACGAGTGCGTCATCGTGGGCGCGGGCCCGGCCGGCCTGGCGGCGGGGGTCTACGCCGCCTCGGAGGGCCTGTCCACGCTGATGCTGGACGCCCGCGCCCCGGGCGGCCAGGCCGGCACCTCCAGCCTGATCGAGAACTACCTCGGCTTCCCCTCGGGCCTCTCGGGCGGCGATCTGACCCGCCGCGCCACCATCCAGGCCTCCCGGTTCGGCGCCGAGATCCTGCACCCGGTCGAGGTGGTCTCGCTGACCCGCGACGACCCGGCGAAGATCCTGACGCTGGCCGACGGCACGGAGATCAGCGCCGAGACGGTGCTGCTGGCCACGGGGGTCTCGTACAACCGCCTCGAGGCACCCGGCGCGGACCGTTTCGAGGGCGCGGGGCTCTACTACGGCGCGGCCACCACCGAGAGCTCGGCCTGCATCTCGCAGCACGTGTTCATCGTGGGCGGGGCCAACTCGGCCGGCCAAGCGGCCGTCCACTTCGCCAAGTACGCGGCCCGCGTGACGATCCTGGTCCGCGCGGCCTCCCTGGACGCGAGCATGTCCCGCTACCTGATCGACGAGATCGACCGCACCCCGAACGTCGAGGTGCGGGTCCGTACGACGGTGGTCCGCCTGCACGGCGAGGAGCACCTGGAGCGGCTGACCCTCCACGACGCGGACACGGGCGAGGACACCGAGGTCCCGGCCCGCTTCATGTTCACCTTCATCGGCGCCCGCCCGCACACCGACTGGCTCTCGGGCGTCGTCGAGCGCGACGAGTACGGCTTCGTGCTCACCGGCTCGGACCTGATCGCCAACGGCGGCGAGCTGCCGGCCGAGTGGAGCCTGGAACGGGCCCCCTACCCGCTGGAGACCAGCGTCCCCGGCGTGTTCGCGGCGGGCGACGTGCGCGCCCACTCGGTCAAACGGGTCGCGTCGGGGGTCGGCGAGGGCGCGATGGCCGTCTCGCTGATCCACCGCTACCGCTCGATGGGCTGAGAGCGAACACCCGGCCCTTGCGATCAAGCGGGGAGCGGACGCAATGTTGATTACATGATTACAGCCGAACAGAGCGAACAGCTCCGCGCCTGGTTCGCCGAGCGCCTGCCGGTGGACGTGTACGAGTCCCTCGTGTCGGTCACGGCCGACCGCGAGGAGATCACGGTCGTCGGCATCCCGCCGGCGAACGAGTCGGTCAAGGCGTTCCGCGAACGCACCCGCGAACAGCGCATCGAAGTGGCCCGCGAGGCGGAGGAGCTCTACCGCCGCAAGGTCGCCTGGGGCGTGTGGGCGGGCGGGGAGACCACCCTCTTCACCCACCTCGCCGTCCCGGTCATGACCCGCCTGCGCCAGTCCGAGCGCCAGGTCCTCGACACCCTGGTCGCCGCCGGCGTCGCCCGCAGCCGGGCCGACGCCCTCGCCTGGTGCGTGCGCCTGGTGGGGCGCAACACCGACACCTGGCTGGCGGAACTGCGCGACTCCCTGGACAAGGTCCAGCAGGTCCGCGCGCAGGGTCCGGACCTGGCGCAGGACGTCGACTCCAGGAAGTCCGACTCCGAATAGCGCGATTCCCCCACGGGCACGCATGATCCCGTAAGGCTGGCCACGACCACCATCCAGGGAGAGGCACGCACCCATGACCACCACCGTCGAATACATCCGCTACCGGATCGCATTGGACGACCAGCAGGCGTTCGAGGACGCGTACACCCGGGCGGCCGAGTCCCTGGCCGCCTCGCCCGAGTGCATCGACTACGAACTGGCCCGCTGCGAGGAGGAGAAGGAGCGCTACATCCTGCGCATCCGCTGGACCTCGGTCGACGCGCACCTGGGCGGCTTCCGCAAGGGCGAGCACTTCCCGGCCTTCTTCAGCGCGATCCGGCCGTACGTGACGGCCATCGAGGAGATGCAGCACTACACCGTGACGTCGGTCGTAGGAACGGGAAAGGCCGCGGGGTGACCATGAGCACGACACCCACGATCTACGAGTGGATGGGCGGCGAGGAGGCGATGAACCGCCTCACCGACGCGTTCTACGCCCACGCCCTGCGGGACGAGATCCTGGCCCCGGTCTTCGCCGGCATGGACTCCGAGCACCCGCGGCACGTCGCGGTCTGGCTGTCGGAGGTCTTCGGCGGCCCGTCGGACTACACCGCCCACCACGGCGGGCACCAGCACATGGCCACCAAGCACCTGGGCCGCGCCATCACCGAGAAGCAGCGCCGCCGCTGGGTGGACCTGCTCATGGACACGGCGGACGAGGTCGGCCTCCCGACGGACCCCGAGTTCCGGGGCGTGTTCGCCTACTACATCGAGTGGGGCACCCGCATGGCCCTGATCTACTCGGGCCCCCACCCGCCCCCGGTCGACGCGGCCAAGATCCCCGTCTGGTCCTGGGGCCAGACCCCGCCCTGGATCCCGAAGACCCCGAGCGCCTGACACCGAAAGGGGGCAGGGCCACCCTTGCCCCCTGCACGGGCCCGACGGGCGGAACCCGGATCCCCCGATCCCCCACCCGGCAACTCCAGCCCCGCCGGCGTTTGAGGCGCGGGCCCGGGGCAAAGCCGGTTCCTCCACCCCGGCCGGCAACTCCAGCCCCGCCGGCGTTTGAGGCGCGGGGTCCGGGGCGGAGCCCCGAGTCCTTCAGCCCCGCCGGCGCTTGAGGCGCGGGGTCCGATCCCCGGCAGCCGTCCCGGCGGACCCCGGCTCGGCCAGCAGCACCGTCAGCCCCGGCCCACCGTCCTGCTCCCGCCAGAAGTCCACGGCCTCCTCGAGCACCTCCACCAGGACCTCCCAGTCCCGCGGCCGCGCCCCGGCGAAGCCCCGCCACGAGGTCACGGCCACCAGCCGTCCCCCGGCATCCGGCAGCCACGACAGGTCCCTCAGGGAATCGGCCAGCGCGTCCCAGTTCCCGCCGAACCACTCCGGCACCCGCAGGGCGTCCCCGCACCGCCGCATCAGCTCGGCCTTTCCCCGTACGCCGTCCAGGTCCAGCCTGAGGGTGGTCCACCCGGCGGATTCGGCGGCGGCGAGCGCGGGGGCGAGCGGCTGCGGGTCCAGGGTCATCGGAGAACCGCCTTGAAGGTGTCGTAGTGGTCGTCCGTGTAGTAGAACTCCCCACCCTGACCCGTCACGATCCGCCGGGCCCCGCGGTCCCGCTCCCCCGGGGTCCGCACCGTGAACTCGTGGTAGTAGCCGCGCTTCTGCCGGGGCAGGGCCTTCTCGAAGTTCCCGAAGACCGTCCCGTCCTGGCGGTACGGATACGGCCCGCCCTTGTCGATGAGCGCGAGCACGTCCCTGGCCTGCTGCGGCAGGGCGTCGGCCCGGACCGTCGCCATCCCCTTCGCCCACCCGGGAACGGCACTGGGCGCGGCGCTGCGGGCGGCACTGGGTGCAGCACTGGGCGCGGCACCCGACACGGCACCGGAACTGGCCGCGGCAGGCGACGCGGCTTCCTTCCCGCCGCACCCCACCGCGCCGACCAGCGCGGCGCACAGGAAGACGGCCCCCAGCAAACGCAACAGCAACCGGGGCACGTTCCAAGGGATCATGCACCGATCGTGCCAAATATCCGATTCGCTCGCGAATCGCGCCTTACGGCCTCAGAGCGCGGACATCTTGGTGTACGGGCTCAGGACCCGTTTCTGGACCGACCCGAAGTCGACGAGAACGGCGATCCCCTCCTCGATTCCTACGACACGGCCGAGGCCGTGCTCATCGTGGGACACCCGGTCGCCGACGCTGAACTGCCGGATGGGCTGTTCCACGGGGGCCTTGAACGGGCTGGACGGCAAATGGCGGCGAGGTACTGCTGACTTTGTCATTGAGACCAGTATGCGCCCAGCAGGCCGCCCCGCGGTCCGCCGTTCGGATCTCAATTCCGGCACCATCCGCACCGGCAGGGCCTACAGGTCGTCCGGATCCGCCCGCTCGAGCGCCGGGCGCAGCCCGGGGGCCGACTCGGTCAGCAGGTAGTCGGCCACCGCGGTGTCCGTGACCAGGCTGGTCACCAGGCCCGACCGGAGCACCGCTCCGATCGCGGAGGCCTTGCGCAGCCCTCCCGCGATCGCCACGACCTCGGGGATCCGCCGCAGCCGGTCGGCCTCGACGGTGATGCACCGCTCGCCGAGGTCCCGGCCGACACGCCGCCCCTCGGAGTCGAACAGGTGCGCGGACATCTCGGCCGCCACGCCCAGCGAGGCGTAGTGCGCCCGCTCCTCGTCCGTCAGCATGTCGTGGACGGTGGAGATGCCCGGCTCCCAGGACCCGATGGAGACGGCCGCGACGGTCACCTTGTCGAAGTACTCGAAGGCGCGCGCGATCCCCGTCTGGTTGCGCAGCGCGGCCGCGGTCGCCGGGTCGGGCAGCAGCATCGGCGCGTAGATCGGGTGGGCGTCCCCGCCCGACACCTGGGCGGCCCGCCGCACGGCCTCCACGGACCCCCGCTCGGCGGTCCCCGCGTCGTACACACCGGTCAGCTGTACGACGGTGCAGGGCGGCAGCCGGTGCAGGGAGGCGGCCATGTGAATGGTCGACCGGCCCCACGCCAGGCCCAGTACGTCGCCCTCGTTGACCAGCTCGCCCAGCAGATCGGCGGCGACCGCGCCCAGGTTCTCCGGATCCGGCGCGTCCTCGGTGGCGTCGGCGGGCGACTCCACGACGACGGCGTGCCGGAGCCCGTACCGGGCGCGCAGCGCGTCCGAGCGCTCCGCGTCCAGTTCGGCCGGCACCCGGATCTCGATCCGTACGAGGTCGCGTTCGAGGGCGGTCTCCAGGACCCGGGCCACCTTGAAGCGGCTCACGCCGAACTCCTCGGCGATCTGGATCTTGGACTTGCCCTCGAGGTAGAAACGGCGTGCCATGGCCGCCGCCTGCACCAGCTCCGCGGGTCCCATCCGCAGGGCTGACCGTCCCGCCGACATTGCAGACACCGCGTTCTCCTCACTGCTGTTCACACTCTCGTGTTCACACTCTCGACTCGCCGTTCATCCTGTCAGATCCGACGGCCGTTGATCAGCCTGGACAGCTCCCGTTCATCGAGCTGTTCACCCACGCTTGGTTCAGTGGTCGCACGCCCACGGCGCCACGGCGATCGCCGCGTCCGCCTGCTCACGCAGCGTGCGTACGGCCGCGGACGGGTCGACGGCGCCGTAGACCGCGCTGCCGGCGACGAAGACGTCCGCGCCGGCCTCGGCGCAGCGTTCGATGGTCGAGGCCGAGACCCCGCCGTCCACCTGCAGCCACAGCTCCAGGCCGTGCTTGGCGATCAGCTCCCGGGTACGTCGGATCTTGGGCAGCATGATGTCCAGAAAGGGCTGGCCCCCGAAGCCCGGCTCCACCGTCATGATCAGCAGCATGTCGAGCTCGGGGAGGAGGTCCTCGTACTGCTCGATCGGGGTCGCCGGCTTGAGCGCCATGGACGCCCGCGCCCCCTTCGCCCGGATCTCGCGCGCGAGCCGCACCGGCGCGGCCGCCGCCTCGGCGTGGAAGGTGACCGAACCGGCGCCGGCCTCCACGTACTCCGGGGCCCAGCGGTCCGGGTTCTCGATCATCAGGTGGAGGTCCAGCGGGATGTCCGTGGCCCGGCTCAGGGACTCCACGACCGGCACCCCGAGGGTGAGGTTGGGGACGAAGTGGTTGTCCATGACGTCGACGTGCAGCCAGTCGGCGCCGTCGACCGCCCTCGCCTCGTCGGCGAGTCGGGCGAAGTCTGCGGACAGGATGCTGGGGGAAATCTGAGCGGCCATGCCCCAAGCGTGCCATGCCTCCGCACGGTTCCGGCCATGACCCCGGAACTCGACGGACCTGTAGCGCAACTTAAGTGATCATGGAGAACGTTTCACTCGTCCTGCGAGATCGACTCCGGCGCGGTTCTGTCCACGAGATCCGCATCCTCCTCAGGCCGTACGCCTCAGCAGCGCCAGGTACATCGCGTCCGTTCCGTGCAGGTGGGGCCACAGCTGGACGTCCGGACCGTCGCCCAGGCCCGGGACACCCGCCATGAACGGCCTGGCGTCGACCAGTTCGGCCGACACCGGACTCGCGCCCGCGCCACGGCCCTTCAGGACGTCGTCCACGACCACCCGCGTCTCCGCCAGGTGCGGCGAGCACGTCGCGTAGCCCACGACGCCGCCCACGCGCACCGCCGCCAGCGCCTCCCGCAGCAGACCCCGCTGGAGCGGAGCGAAACCCTCCAGGTCCTCCGGGCGGCGGCGCCAGCGCGCCTCCGGACGGCGGCGCAGCGCGCCCAGGCCGGAGCACGGGACGTCCACGAGCACGCGGTCGAAGGAGCCGGGCCGCCACGGCGGCCGGGTGCCGTCCGCCGCGATGACCTGGTACGGGCCGGGGTTGCCCGCCAGCGCCCGCTCCACCAGGCGCGCCCGGTGCGGCTGCTTCTCGGAGGCCAGCAGGAACGCCCCGCGCTGCGCCGCCAGCGCCGCCAGCAGCGCGGCCTTGCCGCCGGGTCCCGCACAGCCGTCCAGCCAGCGCTCGTCCCGGCCCTCGACCGGTACCGCCGCCAGCGCCATCGCGACGAGCTGGCTGCCCTCGTCCTGCACGCCGGCGCTCCCGTCGCGCACGGCCTCCAGCGCGCCCGGCTCGCCGCCCTCGGACATCCGGACCGCGTACGGGGACCAGCGGCCCGGCAGCGCCGACTCCTCGCCCACCGCCTCCAGCAGCTCCTCCGGAGTGGACCGCCCCGGCCGCGCCACCAGGGTGACCTCGGGCCGCTCGTTGTCGGCCTCCAGCAGGTCCTCGATGCCGGCGCGCCCGCCGCCCAGCGCGTCCCACAGGGCGCTGACGACCCACCGCGGGTGCGAGTGGTAGACCGCGAGGTGCTCCTCGGCGTCCTCCTCGTACGGCGGCGCGACCCGCTCCAGCCAGCCGTCCAGGTCGTGCGCGGCGATCTTGCGCAGCACGGCGTTCACGAACTTCGCCCGCCCGTCGCCGAGCACCACCCGTGCCAGCTCCACGCTGGCGGAGACGGCGGCGTGGGTGGGGATGCGGGTGCCCAGCAGCTGGTGCGCGCCGAGCGAGAGCACGTCCAGGACGGGCGGGTCGACCTCCCGCAGCGGGCGGTCGATGCAGGCCTTGATCACCGCGTCGTAGGTGCCCTGCCGGCGCAGCGTCCCGTAGACCAGCTCGGTGGCCAGTGCCGCGTCCCGGGCCTGGAAGCTCTCGTCCTGGCGGGCCTTGCGCAGCAGCGGCGGCAGCACGAGGTTGGCGTAGGCGTCGCGCTCGTCCACCGCCCGCAGCACCTCGAAGGCCAGCATCCGGACGGGGTCCTTCTGGGGCCGCCGGTAGGGCTTGGCCGACTTGTTCGGCTTGCCGCCCGCGCCTGCGGCGGGACGGCGACGGGGCTGTTCGCTCACGTGAAAGGTGCTCCGGATTTACGAGGTACTGGGGGTACTGGAGGTACAGAAGGTGTTGGTGGTGCCGGCGGCCCTGGAACGACCCGGGTGGAGGGGTCGGACCGGTGGATTCAGCCTACGTCCGTGCCGCCGAGGCGCTCGCCGGGAGCGATCCGCACCCCGCGGGCCCAGTCGGCGCCGCGCATCGGCTTCTTCCCCTGGGGCTGGACCCACAGGAGCTCCACGGCGTGCGAGCCGGTGCCGACGTGGACGTTGTTCTTGGCCGGGGCCAGCGCACCCGGCGCGAGGTCGGTACGGTCCGGCACGAGGCCCACCGAGATCAGCTTGAGGCGCTCCCCGCGGAAGACGGTCCACGCGCCCGGCGCCGGCGTACAGCCGCGTACGACGCGGTCGGCGCGCAGGGCCGGCGCGGTCCAGTCGATCCGGGCGTCCTCCACGGTGATCTTGGGCGCGAGGGAGACCCCGTCGGCGGGCTGCCCGACGGCGCGCAGGGTGCCGTCCTCGATGCCGTCCATGGTGGCGGCCAGCAGGCCGGCGCCGGCGAAGGCCAGCCGGGTGAGCAGGTCCCCGCTGGTGTCGGTCGGGCGGATCTCCTCGGTGAGGATCCCGTAGACCGGGCCGGAGTCCAGGCCTTCCTCGATCTGGAAGGTGGAGGCACCGGTGAGCTGGTCCCCGGCCATGATCGAGTGCTGTACGGGCGCGGCACCGCGCCAGGCGGGCAGCAGCGAGAAGTGCAGGTTGACCCACCCGTGCCGGGGGATCTCGATGGCGCTCTTGGGGATCAGCGCCCCGTAGGCGACGACCGGGCAGCAGTCCGGGTCGATCTCGCGCAGCCGGGCCTGGAACTCGGGGTCGCGCGGCCGGGCGGGCTTGAGGACCTCGATGCCCGCCTCCTCGGCGCGCTCGGCGACGGGGCTGGCGACGAGCCTGCGGCCGCGGCCGGCGGGTGCGTCGGGCCGGGTGACGACGGCCGCGACCTCGTGCCGCCCGGAGGCGATGAGGGCGTCCAGGGCGGGCACGGCGACCTCGGGGGTGCCTGCGAAGACGAGCTTCACTGGGGTCCTACCTCGCTATCTCGGCTGTCAGCAGCGCACCAGTCTATGGGGCGCGGGCCGGCCGCCCCACCGGTGGCCGACAGGGGGCGTACGCACACACACGCGCCTCTCGCATATGCCGACACGCCCCCAGAGCGTGACCTGCGCGCCAGGTGGCGCGTTGGTCAAGAGAGATTGACCAAAACGGGCCGCGTTCGCGAACGGTTTCTGCGGCCCGATCCGCCCTTAGCACCGGTTCGAGAGGCTTCTTCATGGCCGACCACGCCACCCACGACGCCCAAGCCCGGGCCAGCCTGCACCTGCTGGTGCGGGACATCGAACGGGTTCGCCGGCAGGTGGATGCCCTGCGTACGCTCACCGCCCAGCTCGGCAATGTGTACCGCCCGCGCCGCTCCGGTCCCTCCACGGGTTTCGTCGTCTACGGCCGGGCGCCCGCGCCCACCGTCCGCCTGGCCCAGGAGCTGCGCGACAGCGTCGAGACGCTGGTCACCGCGGCCGTGGACTTCGACCGCTCACTCGGCTTCTCGTGGGACGCGGTCGGCTCGGCGCTGGGTGTCACCAAGCAGGCCGTGCACCGGCGTTACGGCGCGCGGCGCGCGCAGGCCGCCGAGGCGGCCGAGCCGCCGGCGGAGGGGACGACCACCCGGACCATGGGCCCGCTGCCGACGATCCCGGCGGCCCGCTCGGTCCCGCCGCAGCCCCTGCGCGAGGAGCCCCAGACCGTAACGGCCCCCCGCTCCCCGGCCTTCCCGGGCCCCCGCAACGGCTGACGCCGACACCCCGCTCCGCACCCGCGCCCCCGAACGCCGGCGGGGGCTCTCCAGCCCCACCGACGTCCGAAACCTGAAACCCAGCCCCCCGACGTTCGAGGCCCAGGATCCAGCCCCCCGACGTTCGAGGCCCAAGATCCAGCCCCGCCGGCGTTTGAGGCGCGGGGGTCCGGGGGCGGAGCCCCCGCCGGGGCCTGGGGCGGAGCCCCGGGACGGGGGCCCGGGGGCGGAGCCCCCGGTTTCGGGAAGGGGCGGGGCGGGGAAAGCCCCGCGCAGCGGCCCCACCCCCACGCGTCAGCCGATGTCCGGCGGATCGATCCGCACCCGCACCGCATCCCCCACGGGAACCCCCCGCGCCATCCGCGCCGCCTGCGCCGCCTTCAGGGCCGCCGCCAGCGCCGCCCCGCTCCCCGGCGGCACCCGCACCAGCGCCCGCTCCCCCGGCGAAGCCTCGCCCCGCCGCCCCGGCAACGGCACCGGCCCCAGGATCTCCGCGTCCGCCGGCAGCCCGGCCCCGGCCAGGAAGGCCTCCACCGCCTCGCCCCGGCCGGCCACCGCCGCCATCCGGGACACCGGCGGGAACCCGAGCTGGGCCCGCTCCGCGAGCTCCCGTACGGCATGCCCCACCGGGTCCCACCGCACCAGCGCCTGCACCGGCCGCAGCGTCGGCTCCGCGACCACGACGACCTGCCCCTCCCCCCGTACCAGGGAGGCGGCCGCGATCCAGCGCCGCAGCGCGTCCTCCCCGGCCCGCAGGTCGGGCCGGGTCAGCATGGCCCAGCCGTCGAGCAGCAGCGCCGCCGCGTACCCGGCGCCCGCCGCGACCGGCTCCGCCCCGGGGGTGCTCACCACCAGCGCCGGCCGGTCCGGCACCTCGTCCAGGACGTGGTCGCGCCCGGAGGTCCGGACCGGCACGGCCGGGAAGGCCCGCCCGAGTTCCTCGGCCGTCCGCCGCGCGCCGACCACCTGGGCCCGCAGCCGGAAGGACCCGCACTCCTCGCAGTGCCAGGACGGCTCCGGCCGCCCGCACCAGCCGCATTGCAGGTCCCGCGCGTCGGGAGCCTCCAACGGCCCGGCGCACGCCGTGCAGCGGGCCGGGGTACGGCACCGCTCGCACGCCAGCCGGGGCACATAGCCGCGGCGCGGCACCTGGACCAGCACGGGCCCGGTCCTGAGCCCCTCCCGTACGGTCTCCCACGCCAGGCTCGGCAGGCGCGCGGCCCGGGCCGCCCCGTCGCGGGCCAGCAGCTCGTCGCCCACCGTCCGGATCCGGGGGGCGCACTGCCGCACCGTCTCCCGGTCGGCGACCAGCGGCCGCGCCCAGCCGGACTCGACGAGCTGGGCGGCCTCCACGGTGCAGCTCGTGCTGCCGGCCAGGAACCCGCAGCCGTCGTTGACCGCGCGCAGTTCCAGGACCTCGCGGACGTGCGGGAAGGGGGCGTTGTCGTCGCTGTGGCTGGAGTCCCCGTCGTCCCAGACGGCGACCAGCCCGAGGTCCCGTACGGGGGCGAACATCGCCGCGCGGGTGCCGACGACGGCCCGCACCGAGCCCCGGCTCACGGCCAGCCACTGCCGGTAGCGCTTCTCCGGCCCGGACTCGGCGGTCAGCAGCGCGTGCCGCCCCTCGCCGAGCAGGGCGGTGAGGGCGGCGTCCACCCGGGCGGCGGTGCGCCCGTCGGGCACCACGGCGAGGGCTCCGCGCCCGGAGGCGAGGGTGGCGGCCATGGCGCGGGCCAGCTCGTCGGCCCAGCCCGGGCCGGGCAGGGCGGTCCAGACGGCGCGCGGAGCGGCGCCGGTGGCCAGGGCCCGCAGGAAGGCGGGCCCCGAGCCGTACCGCTGCCAGCCGGCGGGCTCGGGGGCGGCGGGCGCGGGCAGCGGCTCCGGTGAGGGCTTGGCCTCGGCCCGGGCGTTGCGCGGGGGCAGGGCGAGCTGGAGCACGTCGGCCAGGCTGCCCGCGTACCGGTCGGCGACGGCCCGGGCCAGGGCCAGCATGCGCGGGCTGAGCACCACCTCGGGCGAGACCACGTGCGCGAGGGCGGCCAGCGCCCCGTTGTAGTCGGACTCGGCGCGCCGCTCGACGATGAAGCCGTCGATGAGGCCGCCGCCCTCGCGGCGGCCGCCGTGCACCTGGTGGGAGCCGGCTCCGAAGCGGACCCGGACGCGGACACCGGGCTGCGCGGCCTCCGAGAGCTCGGCGGGGACCGCGTAGTCCCAGAGCTGGTCGAGGTGGAGCACGCCCTTGTTCACGAGGATGCGGGCGACAGGGAGTTCCTCGGCAAGGGCGGCGCCGCGCCAGGTGCGTGGCTTCGCCTTGGGCGCCTTGGCCTTCGCCTCGGCGACCATCTCCCGGATCAGCGCCAGCTGCTCCGGCGGGGAATCGTTCGCGCTGCTCACATCAGCATTCTTACCAAAGACCACTGACACTCCGGGCATGCGAACGGCCCCGGACCAAGGGTCCGGGGCCGTTCGGCTCGAGCGTGGTGTCTACAGGCCGGCGGCCGCGCGCAGCGCGTCCACGCGGTCGGTGCGCTCCCAGGTGAAGTCCGGCAGCTCGCGGCCGAAGTGGCCGTAGGCGGCGGTCTGGGCGTAGATCGGGCGCAGCAGGTCGAGGTCGCGGATGATCGCGGCCGGGCGGAGGTCGAAGACCTCGGCGATGGCCTCCTCGATCTTCTGCGTCTCCACCTTGGCGGTGCCGAAGGTCTCGACGAACAGGCCGACGGGCTCGGCCTTGCCGATCGCGTAGGCGACCTGGACCTCGCAGCGCGAGGCGAGGCCGGCGGCGACCACGTTCTTCGCGACCCAGCGCATCGCGTACGCGGCGGAGCGGTCCACCTTCGACGGGTCCTTGCCCGAGAAGGCGCCGCCGCCGTGGCGGGCCATGCCGCCGTACGTGTCGATGATGATCTTGCGGCCGGTCAGGCCGGCGTCGCCCATCGGGCCGCCGATCTCGAAGCGGCCGGTCGGGTTGACCAGCAGGCGGTAGCCCTCGGTGTCCAGCTTGATGCCGTCCTCGATGAGCTGGGCCAGCACGTGCTCGACGACGAACTCGCGGATGTCGGGAGCGAGCAGCGAGTCCAGGTCGATGTCCGAGGCGTGCTGCGAGGAGACGACCACGGTGTCGAGGCGGACGGCCTTGTCGCCGTCGTACTCGATGGTGACCTGGGTCTTGCCGTCGGGGCGCAGGTACGGGATGGTCCCGTTCTTGCGGACCTCGGACAGCCGGCGGGAGAGCCGGTGCGCCAGGTGGATCGGCAGCGGCATCAGCTCGGGGGTCTCGTCGCAGGCGTAGCCGAACATCAGGCCCTGGTCGCCGGCGCCCTGCTTGTCGAGCTCGTCCTCGTCGCCCTCGACCCGCTTCTCGTAGGCCGTGTCGACACCCTGTGCGATGTCCGGGGACTGCGCGCCGATGGACACCGAGACGCCGCAGGAGGCGCCGTCGAAGCCCTTCTTCGAGGAGTCGTAGCCGATCTCGAGGATCTTGTCGCGGACGAGCTGCGCGATCGGCGCGTAGGCCTTCGTCGTCACCTCTCCCGCGATGTGCACGAGACCCGTGGTGATGAGGGTCTCCACGGCGACACGCGAGGTGGGGTCCTCGGTGAGGAGGGCGTCGAGGATCGTGTCGCTGATCTGGTCAGCGATCTTGTCAGGGTGGCCCTCGGTGACGGACTCCGAGGTGAACAGACGACGGGACACAACGCTCCCTGGGGTTGCAGCGGCTGCTGGCTGATCATTTGTTGGAACCACACCAGAGGCTGCGCCTGATCACGTTCCGACTGCAGTTTATCGGTTGCCACCGTTCGCCGGTCCACCCGTCTCGCCTTATGGGAGGCGTGTGACCTGCGGCACTCCATTCTGGCGCACGGAGGTGGCGAGGAGAAGGGAAGCGGGTCAGGCGCGTCGCGCCGACAGGCGCGCCCCCACCTGGTCCCATACCCGTTCCGCGAGGGCTTCCTTCGGACCATAGGGAACGGGGAGTTCGGAACCGTCCGAGTCCAGGATCACAGCCTCGTTATCCTCCGAACCAAAGGTCTTGGTCTCGCCCACTTCGTTCACGACGAGGAGGTCGCAGCCCTTGCGCCGGAGCTTGGCGCGCCCGTTGGCGAGGACGTCGTCGGTCTCGGCGGCGAATCCCACGACGACCTGGCCCTCCCGGGCCCGGTCGGCCGAGAGCTCGGCGAGGACGTCGGGGTTGCGCACGAGGGCGACCGGCGCGGGCTCCTGACCGTCCTTCTTCTTGATCTTCCCGCCCGCGTACTGGGCGGGCCGGAAGTCCGCGACGGCCGCGGCCATCACCACGGCGTCGGCGTCCGCCGCCGCCTTGAGGACCGCCTCCCGCAGCTGCAGGGCCGTCCCCACGCGTACGACGTCCACCCCGGCCGGGTCGGCGAGCGCGGTGTTGGCCGCCACGAGGGTGACCCGGGCTCCGCGCGCGACGGCGGTGCGGGCGAGGGCGTACCCCTGCTTGCCGGAGGAGCGGTTGCCGAGGAAGCGGACGGGGTCCAGGGGCTCCCGGGTACCGCCCGCGCTGACCACCACGTGCCGTCCGGCGAGGTCCGGACCGGCCGCTCCGCGGGCCAGGACGCTGCGGCACACCTCGAAGACCTCCTCGGGGTCGGGCAGCCGGCCCTTGCCGGTGTCCTTGCCGGTCAGCCGGCCCACGGCGGGCTCGATGACCACGGCCCCGCGGCGCCGCAGGGTGGCGACGTTCTCCTGGGTGGCCGGGTGCTCCCACATCTCGGTGTGCATCGCGGGCGCGAAGACCACCGGGCAGCGGGCGGTGAGCAGGGTGTTGGTGAGCAGGTCGTCGGCGAGCCCGTGGGCGGCCTTGGCCAGCATGTCGGCGGTGGCCGGGGCGACCACGACGAGGTCGGCGCTCTGCCCGATGCGCACGTGCGGCACCTCGTGGACGGTCTCCCACACCTCCGTGGAGGCGGGGTACCCGGAGAGCGCGGCCCAGGTGGCCTCGCCGACGAAGTTCAGGGAGGCCGCCGTGGGCACCACCCGGACCTCGTGCCCGGACTCGGTCAGCCGACGCAGCAGCTCGCACGCCTTGTAGGCGGCGATTCCACCGCTCACCCCCAGCACGACCTTGGGCTTAGCCATCCGTACACATCCCTTCGACAAGCTCGAACAAGCTCGACAGTACCCATGACACACCACAGGCCCGGCAGAAGGTCTGCCGGGCCTGTGGCGAAGGAATGCTCGGTGCCTTACTGAGCCGGGGCCTCGATGGCCTCGGAGGTCAGCAGACCCGCGTTGATCTCGCGCAGCGCGATCGAAAGCGGCTTCTCGTGGACGTGGGTGTCCACCAGCGGGCCGACGTACTCGAGCAGGCCCTCACCGAGCTGCGAGTAGTACGCGTTGATCTGACGCGCGCGCTTGGCCGCGTAGATCACGAGGCTGTACTTCGAGTCCGTGGCCTCGAGCAGCTCGTCGATCGGCGGGTTGATGATGCCCTCGGGCGCAGTAATGGAAGAGGACACGCTCTACCTTCCGAAGATGGGAAAAAGATCGTTGCCGATCAGGTGGTGACCGATCGACTCGAAAACGGCGATCGACGATCAGACAACGTTCATCAAGGCTAGCAGCTCACGTGCTACGTCCTCGACGGAGGTGTTGACAAGGGTGGTGTCGAACTCGGATTCGGCAGCGAGTTCGATCTTGGCCGCGCCGAGCCTGCGCTCGATGACCTCGGCCGATTCCGTGCCCCGGCCGGTGAGCCGGCGGACCAGCTCGTCCCAGCTCGGCGGAGCCAGGAAGACGAGCTGGGCGTCGGGCATCGACTCGCGGACGAGCCGTGCGCCCTGGAGGTCGATCTCCAGCAGTACCGGCTCGCCGTTGTCCAGGCGTTCCAGCACCGCGCCGCGCGGTGTGCCGTAGCGGTTGCCCGCGAACTCGGCCCACTCCAGCAGCTCGCCGTTGGCGATCAGCTTGTCGAACTCGTCGTCGTTGACGAAGAAGTACTGGACTCCGTGTCGCTCACCGGGCCGCGGCTTGCGGGTGGTGGCCGACACCGAGAGCCAGACCTCGGGGTGGACCTTGCGCATATGCGCGACGACCGTGCTCTTGCCGACCCCCGAAGGGCCGGAGAGCACGGTCAGCCGCGGACGAACCTCTGCTGCCATAGAGCGATTATCCAGGTTCCAGAGACTGCCTGAGAACGCCGGAAGGACTCCGGGCGACGCGTCAGCCGGCAGGAGTGCCGAACTCACGCTCCAGAGAGGCGATCTGGTTGGAGCCGAGACCTCGGACACGCCGGGATTCGGAGATGCCGAGGCGCTCCATGATCTGCTTGGCGCGCACCTTGCCCACGCCAGGCAGGGACTCCAGCAGGGCGGAGACCTTCATCTTGCCGATGACGTCGTTCTCCTGGCCCGTCTTGATGACCTCCTGGAGGGAGGCGCCGGAGTGCTTGAGTCGATTCTTCACCTCGGCCCGCTCCCGGCGAGCCGCGGCGGCCTTTTCGAGCGCGGCTGCGCGCTGTTCAGGGGTAAGGGGCGGAAGAGCCACGCCTACGTCACCTCGGATGTCGAACTGTCGGATACGGACCGGTGGGGAACCCAAGGGCACCACACCTGGCGAGGTCCCGAACAGCGGTATTGCTCGTTCGCTGCGCGTTCACTCTGCTCGGAGACTAGCGGCCATGGCCGCTCCAGTCAGCGAGAACGGACGAAAAGTCCTGGTCAGCCTCCACTGAACCGTACATCACGGACAAAATACCCCTGTTTTGTCCGGTGAAAGCCGTTCGAATTTCGTCAAAGCTTCCGGAGTTCCTGGTCCGCGCGGCGACGTCAGTGACGCACGTCACTCATTTACGCGGCCACGGCGGCGCGGATCTCCTCCGCGAAGGCGCCCGCACTGGCCCGCAGCGCCGCGACGTCCGGCCCGTGCTTCAGCACGCCCCGCGACACGTTCGGCACGACGTTGCGCACGGCCTTGCCGAACACGCGCGGCAGATCCGCCGCCGTCGCCCCCTGCGCGCCGATCCCCGGCGCCAGCAGCGGCCCGTTGATGTCCAGGTCGAAGGAGGACAGGTCGCCCAGCGTCGCGCCGACCACGGCCCCGAAGGAGCCCATCGGCTCGGCGCCCGCGTTCTCGGCCGCCAGGTGCGCCAGCATCGTCGCCCCGACCGACCGGCCGTCCGCGCGGACCGCCCGCTGGACCTCCGCGCCCTCCGGGTTCGAGGTCAGCGCCAGCACGAACAGGCCCGCCCCCGACTCCCGCGCCAGCGCCACCGCGGGCTCCAGCGAGCCGTAGCCCAGGTACGGGGAGACCGTCAGGGCGTCGGAGAAGAGCGGCGAGGCGGGGTCCAGGAAGGCCGAGGCGTACGCGGCCATGGTCGAGCCGATGTCTCCGCGCTTGGCGTCCATCACGACCAGGGCGCCCGCGGCGCGGGCGTCCGCGACGGCCCGCTCCAGGACCGCGACGCCCCGCGAGCCGAACCGCTCGAAGAAGGCGGCCTGCGGTTTGAAGACCGCCACCGTGTCCGCCAGCGCCTCGACGACCGTGCGGGAGAACCGCTCCAGGCCCGCCACGTCGTCGTCCAGGCCCCACTGGGCCAGCAGCGCCGCGTGCGGGTCGATGCCCACGCACAGCGGGCCGCGGGAGTCCATCGCCTCGCGCAGGCGGGTGCCGAACGGGGTCACAGTGCTCACTTCGCGGCCTTTCGGGTCTCGGCGCCCACCGCTTCGGCGAGCGACGCGTACGGGCTGTTGGCCAGGCGCGCCGCCAGGCCCTTGTGGATGGCGCGGGCGTAGAACGGGCCCTCGTAGATGAAGGCGCTGTAGCCCTGGATCAGCGTCGCGCCGGCCAGGATCCGCTGCCAGGCGTCCTCGGCGCTCTCGATGCCCCCGACGCCGACGAGGACCAGCCGGTCCCCCACACGGGCGTACAGGCGGCGCAGGACCTCCAGCGAGCGCTCCTTGACCGGGGCGCCGGACAGGCCGCCGGTCTCCTTGACCAGCCCGGGCGGCGAGGTCAGCCCGAGGCCCTCGCGGGCGATGGTGGTGTTCGTCGCGATGATGCCGTCGAGGCCGAGCTCCAGGGCCAGGTCGGCGACCGCGTCGACGTCCTCGTCCGCGAGGTCCGGGGCGATCTTGACCAGCAGCGGGACCCGGCGGTCGGTCACGACCCGGTCCGCGGCCTCGCGCACGGCCGACAGCAGCGGGCGCAGCGACTCGGTGGCCTGCAGGTTGCGCAGTCCCGGGGTGTTCGGCGAGGAGACGTTCACGACGAGGTAGTCGGCGTGCCGGGCGAGGCGCTCGGTCGAGGCGACGTAGTCCGCCACCGCCTCGTCCTCGGGCACGACCTTGGTCTTGCCGATGTTGACGCCCACGACCGTCCTGAAGACGGGAGTGCGGGCGGCCAGGCGCGCGGCGACGGCTGCCGAGCCCTCGTTGTTGAAGCCCATCCGGTTGATCAGCGCGCGGTCCGGCACCAGCCGGAACAGCCGCTTCTTCGGGTTGCCCGGCTGCGCCTCGGCGGTGACGGTGCCGATCTCGATGTGGTCGAAGCCGAGCATCGACATGCCGTCGATGGCGACGGCGTTCTTGTCGAAGCCGGCCGCCAGGCCGAAGGGGCCGTGCATCCGCAGGCCGAGGGCCTCGGTGCGCAGCTCCTTGAAGCGCGGGGCGAGCCAGGCCGCGACGAAGGTGCGCAGCACGGGCACGCGGGCGGCCAGGCGGATCCAGCGGAAGGCCAGGTAGTGGGCCTGCTCCGGGTCCATGCGCTTGAAGACGAGGTGGAAGAACAGTTTGTACATCGTCCGAAATATCCCTTGTGCGCTCATGAAAGGGGGGACACCGGTCGCTGTGCCGGTGCCCCCCTTTCGTACGGGCTGCTAGTCGCGGGCGGCGGTCAGGTGCTCCGCGTGCTCCTGGAGGGAGCGGACGCCCACGTCGTCGTGGCCCAGTGCCTCGATGCCCTGGACGGCCGCGGCGAGGGCCTGGACCGTGGTCAGGCACGGGACGCTGCGCGCCACGGCCGCCGTGCGGATCTCGTAGCCGTCGAGGCGGCCGCCGGTGCCGTACGGGGTGTTGACGATCAGGTCGACCTGTCCGTCGTGGATCAGCTGGACGATGGTCTTCTCGCCGTTCGGGCCCTCGCCCTCGCTGAGCTTGCGCACCACGGTGGCGTTGATGCCGTTGCGGCGCAGCACCTCGGCGGTGCCGGAGGTGGCCATCAGCTCGAAGCCGTGGGCGACGAGCTCGCGCGCCGGGAAGATCATCGAGCGCTTGTCGCGGTTGGCGACGGAGATGAACGCGCGGCCCTTGGTGGGCAGCGGGCCGTAGGCGCCGGCCTGCGACTTGGCGTAGGCGGTGCCGAAGACGGCGTCGATGCCCATGACCTCGCCGGTGGAGCGCATCTCCGGGCCGAGGACCGTGTCCACGCCGCGGCCGTGGATGTCGCGGAAGCGCGACCACGGCATCACGGCTTCCTTGACGGAGATCGGCGCGTCGATCGGCAGGGTGCCGCCGTCGCCGGTCTTCGGCAACATGCCCTCGGCGCGCAGCTCGGCGATGGTGGTGCCGAGCGAGATGCGGGCGGCGGCCTTGGCGAGCGGGACGGCGGTCGCCTTCGAGGTGAAGGGGACGGTCCGGGAGGCGCGCGGGTTGGCCTCGAGGACGTAGAGGATGTCGCCCGCCATCGCGAACTGGATGTTGATCAGGCCGCGTACGCCGACGCCCTTGGCGATGGCCTCGGTGGAGGCGCGCAGACGCTTGATGTCGAAGCCGCCGAGGGTGATCGGGGGCAGCGCGCAGGCCGAGTCTCCGGAGTGGATGCCGGCTTCCTCGATGTGCTCCATGACGCCGCCGAGGTAGAGCTCGGTGCCGTCGTAGAGGGCGTCGACGTCGATCTCGATGGCGTCGTCGAGGAAGCGGTCGACCAGCACGGGGCGGGTCGGGGAGATCTCGGTGGACTCGGCGATGTACGCCTCCAGCCGGGTCTCGTCGTAGACGATCTCCATGCCGCGGCCGCCGAGCACGTAGGAGGGGCGGACCAGGACCGGGTAGCCGATCTCGTCGGCGATGGCCTTCGCACCCGTGAAGGTGGTGGCGGTGCCGTGCTTGGGGGCGGGCAGTCCGGCGTCGGCGAGGACCTGGCCGAAGGCGCCGCGGTCCTCGGCGGCGTGGATGGCCTCGGGCGAGGTGCCGACGACGGGCACGCCGTTGTCCTTGAGCGCCTGCGCCAGGCCGAGCGGGGTCTGGCCGCCGAGCTGGACGATGACGCCGGCGATGGGGCCGGCCAGCGACTCGGCGTGGACGATCTCCAGCACGTCCTCGAGCGTCAGCGGCTCGAAGTACAGGCGGTCGGAGGTGTCGTAGTCGGTGGAGACGGTCTCCGGGTTGCAGTTGACCATCACGGTCTCGTAGCCGGCGTCGCTGAGCGCGAAGGAGGCGTGGACGCAGGAGTAGTCGAACTCGATGCCCTGGCCGATGCGGTTGGGACCGGAGCCCAGGATGATGACCGCGGGCTTCTCGCGCGGGGCGACCTCGGACTCCTCGTCGTAGGACGAGTAGAAGTACGGGGTCTTGGCGGCGAACTCGGCGGCGCAGGTGTCGACCGTCTTGTAGACCGGGCGGACGCCGAGCGCGTGCCGGACCTCGCGGACGACGTCCTCGCGCAGGCCGCGGATCTCGGCGATCTGGGCGTCGGAGAAGCCGTGGCGCTTGGCCTCTTCGAGCAGCTCGGGGTGCAGCTTGTCGGCGGCGGCCAGCTCGTCCGCGATCTCCTTGATGAGGAAGAGCTGGTCGACGAACCAGGGGTCGATCTTCGTGGACTCGAAGACCTCCTCCTGGGTGGCGCCGGCGCGGATGGCCTGCATGACGGTGTTGATGCGGCCGTCGGTGGGGCGGACCGCGGTGGCGAGCAGCTCGGCCTTGTCGCCGGGCTCGCCGACGAAGGTGAACTGCGAGCCCTTCTTCTCCAGGGAGCGCAGGGCCTTCTGGAGCGCCTCGGTGAAGTTGCGGCCGATGGCCATGGCCTCGCCCACCGACTTCATGGTGGTGGTGAGGGTGGCGTCGGCGAGCGGGAACTTCTCGAAGGCGAAGCGCGGGGCCTTGACCACGACGTAGTCGAGGGTCGGCTCGAAGGAGGCCGGGGTCTTCTCGGTGATGTCGTTGGGGACCTCGTCGAGCGTGTAGCCGATGGCCAGCTTGGCGGCGATCTTGGCGATCGGGAAGCCGGTCGCCTTCGAGGCGAGCGCCGAGGAGCGCGAGACGCGCGGGTTCATCTCGATGACGATGACGCGTCCGTCGACCGGGTCGATCGCGAACTGGATGTTGCAGCCGCCGGTGTCGACGCCGACCTCGCGGATGATCGCGATGCCGATGTCGCGCAGCCGCTGGTACTCGCGGTCGGTGAGGGTCATCGCCGGGGCCACGGTGATCGAGTCACCGGTGTGGACGCCCATCGGGTCGAAGTTCTCGATGGAGCAGACGACGACCACGTTGTCCTTGGTGTCGCGCATCAGCTCGAGCTCGTACTCCTTCCAGCCGAGGATGGACTCCTCCAGGAGCACCTCGGTGGTCGGGGAGAGCGTGAGGCCCTGGCCGGCGATGCGGCGCAGCTCCTCCTCGTTGTGGGCGAAGCCGGAGCCGGCGCCGCCCATGGTGAAGGAGGGGCGCACGACGACGGGGTAGCCGCCGAGGGTCTCGACGCCCTGGATGACGTCGTCCATGGAGTGGCAGATGACCGAGCGGGCGGACTCGCCGTAGCCGATCTTGGCCTTGACGGCCTCGACGACGCCCTTGAAGAGGTCGCGGTCCTCGCCCTTGTTGATGGCCTCGACGTTGGCGCCGATGAGCTCGACGCCGTACTTCTCCAGCACACCCTGCTCGTGCATGGAGATCGCGGTGTTGAGCGCGGTCTGGCCGCCGAGGGTGGGGAGCAGCGCGTCGGGGCGCTCCTTGGCGATGATCTTCTCGACGAACTCGGGGGTGATCGGCTCGACGTACGTGGCGTCGGCGATCTCCGGGTCGGTCATGATCGTCGCCGGGTTGGAGTTCACCAGGATGACCCGCAGGCCCTCGGCCTTGAGGACGCGGCAGGCCTGGGTGCCGGAGTAGTCGAACTCGGCGGCCTGGCCGATGACGATCGGGCCGGAGCCGATGACCAGGACGGACTGGATATCGGAGCGCTTAGGCACGATCGGCCTCCATCAGGGTGACGAAACGGTCGAAGAGGTACGCGGCGTCGTGCGGGCCGGCAGCCGCCTCGGGGTGGTACTGGACGCTGAAGGCCGGCTGGTCGAGCAGCTGGAGGCCTTCGACGACCTGGTCGTTCAGGCATACGTGGGAGACCTCGGCGCGGCCGTAGGGGGTCTCGGAGACCTTGTCGAGGGGCGCGTCGACGGCGAAGCCGTGGTTGTGCGCGGTGACCTCGACCTTGCCGGTGGTGCGGTCCTGCACCGGCTGGTTGATGCCGCGGTGGCCGTACTTCAGCTTGTAGGTGCCGAAGCCGAGGGCGCGGCCCAGGATCTGGTTGCCGAAGCAGATGCCGAAGAGCGGCGTCCTGCGCTCCAGGACGCCCCGCATGACGGCGACGGGGCCGTCGGCGGTGGCCGGGTCGCCCGGGCCGTTGGAGAAGAACACGCCGTCCGGGTTGACCGCGTACACGTCCTCGACGGTCGCGGTGGCGGGCAGCACGTGCACCTCGATGCCGCGCTGGGCCATCCGGTGCGGGGTCATGCCCTTGATGCCGAGGTCGACGGCGGCCACGGTGAACTTCTTCTCGCCGATGGCGGGGACGACGTACGCCTCCTTGGTGGCGACCTCGGCGGAGAGGTCGGCGCCGCTCATCTCGGGGGCCTGGCGGACCTTGGCGAGCAGCGTCCCGTCCTCGGCGATCGCGTTGCCGGAGAAGATGCCGACGCGCATGGCGCCGCGCTCGCGCAGGTGGCGGGTCAGGGCGCGGGTGTCGACGCCGCAGATGCCGACGACGCCCTGCGCGACGAGCTCCTCGTCCAGCGACCGCTGGGAGCGCCAGTTGGAGGGGACGCGGGCGGGGTCGCGTACGACGTAGCCGGCCACCCAGATGCGGGAGGACTCGGGGTCCTCGTCGTTGACGCCGGTGTTGCCCACGTGCGGGGCGGTCATCACGACGACCTGGCGGTGGTACGACGGGTCGGTGAGGGTCTCCTGGTAGCCGGTCATGCCGGTGGAGAACACGGCCTCGCCGAAGGTCTCCCCGTGGGCGCCGTAGGCGCGGCCGCGGAAGATCCGACCGTCCTCCAGGACAAGTACGGCGGGAGTTTTGGCTGCTCCCCTGGTGGAGGTCGTCATCGTTCGGCGCCTTCCGTCGTGATGGTTGAGTCGGATGAGTTCATGCGGTTGATCGCCTCGACCCAGGCGGCGTGCTCGGCCGCGCGGTCGGAGCGGAATCCGGAGTCGATCAGCTTGTCACCGTGCGCCCAGGTGACGACGAGCAGACCGCCCTCGGTGAGTACCTTGCCCGCGATTCCCTTGTCGAGGCGGGCGCCGCGCAGCTGCGCGGCCGGTACGAAGAAGTCGTTGGCCCCCGGACGGACCACGTCGAGGCCCGCGTCGGTGAGCGTGAGCTCGACCCGGCTGCGCAGCCCCAGCCCGTGGGCGACGATCCGGTCGAGCCACTGCCCGGCGGTGGTGGACCCGTGGTACCGGCCGGTCAGGGCCAGCCGGTGCGCGGGGAGGCCGTCGGGGGCGGCGGGCAGCTCCGGCAGATCGTTCTGCAGAGCGCCGCGCCATTTCCAGCCCTGCCGCATCAGCCAGTACACGAACGCGATGAAGACGGCCAGGCCGATCACCCACGCGATGCGGGCGCCGACACTGGTCACCTCCGCCGACTGTCGCACCGAGGCCTCGGCGGCCAGTTGGATTACTGCAGGTGTCACGCCAGTTTCCCGTCCACGACCGTTGCCCGGCCCCGCAGGAAGGTGTGAGTGACGCGCCCCGGCAGCTCACGGCCCTCGTAAGGCGTGTTGCGGCTGCGGGAGGCGAAGTGTGCGGGGTCCACGACACCACGGTACGAGGTATCGACCAAGGTCAGGTTCGCGGGTTCACCTGCCGAGACGGGACGGCCGTGGTTCTCCAGGCTGCCGATGCGCGCCGGGGCGAAGGACATCCGCTCGGCGACACCCGCCCAGTCGAGCAGTCCGGTCTCCACCATCGTCTGCTGGACGACGGAGAGCGCGGTCTCCAGGCCCACCATGCCCATGGCGGCGGCGGCCCACTCGCAGTCCTTGTCCTCGTGCGGGTGCGGGGCGTGGTCGGTGGCGACGATGTCGATCGTGCCGTCGGCGAGCGCCTCGCGCAGGGCCAGGACGTCGCGCTCGGTGCGCAGCGGCGGGTTGACCTTGTAGACCGCGTTGTAGGAGCGGACGAGCTCGTCGGTGAGGAGCAGGTGGTGCGGGGTGACCTCGGCGGTGACGTCGATGCCGCGGGACTTGGCCCAGCGGACGATCTCGACGGAGCCGGCGGTGGAGAGGTGGCAGATGTGCACGCGGGAGCCGACGTGCTCGGCGAGCAGGACGTCGCGGGCGATGATCGACTCCTCGGCGACGGCCGGCCAGCCGCCCAGACCCAGCTCGGCGGAGACGACGCCCTCGTTCATCTGGGCGCCCTCGGTCAGCCGCGGCTCCTGGGCGTGCTGGGCGACGACGCCGCCGAAGGCCTTCACGTACTCCAGGGCGCGGCGCATGATCACGGCGTCGTCGACGCACTTGCCGTCGTCGGAGAAGACGGTCACGCGGGCGGCGGAGTCGTGCATGGCGCCCAGCTCGGAGAGCTGCTTGCCCTCCAGGCCGACGGTGACGGCGCCGATGGGCTGCACGTCGCAGTAGCCGGACTCCTTGCCCAGGCGCCAGACCTGCTCGACGACGCCGGCGGTGTCGGCGACCGGGAAGGTGTTCGCCATGGCGAAGACGGCGGTGTAGCCGCCGGAGGCGGCGGCGCGGGTGCCGGTCAGGACGGTCTCGGAGTCCTCGCGGCCGGGCTCGCGCAGGTGGGTGTGCAGGTCGACGAGGCCGGGGAGGAGGACCTGGCCCTCGGCCTCGATCACCTGGGCGCCGTCCGCCGAGAGGCCCTGTCCGACCTCGGCGATGGTCTCGCCGTCGATCAGGACGTCCTGCGCCTCGCCGCCGAGTACCTTCGCGCCACGGATAAGGATCTTGCTCATGGTTACTTGGTCTCCTCGGTGCGCGCGGCGGGGGTGGTGGTGACGGCGGGCTCGGAGCCTCCGAGCAGCAGGTACAGGACGGCCATCCGGGTGGACACTCCGTTGGCGACCTGCTCGACGGCCGTGCAGCGGTCCGAGTCGGCGACCGCGGCGGTGATCTCCATGCCGCGGTTCATCGGGCCGGGGTGCATCACGATGGCGTGCTCGGGCATCCTCGCCATGCGGTCGCCGTCGAGCCCGTACCGGCGGGAGTACTCGCGCTCGGTCGGGAAGAAGGCGGCGTTCATGCGTTCGCGCTGCACACGCAGCATCATCACCGCATCGGACTTCGGCAGCACCTCGTCCAGGTTGTACGAGACCTCGCACGGCCAGCTCTCGACGCCGATCGGCACCAGCGTCGGCGGGGCCACCACGGTGACCTCGGCGCCGAGGGTGTGGAGCAGCTGGACGTTGGAGCGGGCGACCCGGCTGTGCAGGACGTCGCCGACGATGGTGATGCGGCGCCCGTTCAGGTCCTTGCCGAGGCCTGCGTCCCGGCCGACCAGGCGGCGGCGCATGGTGAAGGCGTCCAGCAGGGCCTGGGTGGGGTGCTCGTGGGTACCGTCGCCGGCGTTGACCACGGCGGAGTCGATCCACCCGGAGGTCGCGAGCCGGTAGGGGGCGCCGGAGGCGTGGTGGCGGATGACGACGGCGTCGGCGCCCATCGCCTCGAGGGTCAGGGCGGTGTCCTTCAGGGATTCGCCCTTGGAAACCGAGGAGCCCTTGGCGGAGAAGTTGATGACGTCGGCGGAGAGCCGCTTGGCGGCCGCCTCGAAGGAGATCCGGGTGCGGGTCGAGTCCTCGAAGAAGAGGTTGACGACCGTCAGGCCGCGCAGGGTGGGCAGCTTCTTGATCGGCCGGTCCGCGACACGGGCCATCTCCTCGGCGGTGTCGAGGATCAGGACGGCGTCGTCGCGCGTGAGGTCGGCGGCCGAGATGAGGTGGCGCTTCATCTGGATGGCTCCGTAGGTCAGGAGGGCAGGCGGGGATCGGGGCAGGGCAGGCTTCGGCGCGGACCCCCCGCGGGGGCCCGGTTCACTCGAACGGGCTACTGCCCGGCTGCCTGGGGGGTCCGCTGGCCGAGCAGCACGGCGTCACGGCCGTCCTCCTCCTGGAGCTGGACCTTGACGGTCTCCCGCAGCGACGTGGGGAGGTTCTTGCCGACGTAGTCGGCACGGATGGGGAGCTCGCGGTGGCCGCGGTCGACGAGGACGGCCAGCTGCACGGCGCGCGGGCGGCCGAGGTCGCCGAGGGCGTCGAGGGCGGCGCGGATGGTGCGGCCGGAGAAGAGCACGTCGTCGACGAGGACCACGAGGCGGCCGTCGATGTCGTCACCGGGGATCTCGGTGCGGCCGATCGCGCGGGCGGGCTTCATGCGCAGGTCGTCGCGGTACATGGTGATGTCGAGGGAGCCGACCGGGATCTTCGTGCCGGTGATCTCTTCGAGCTTGGCGGCCAGCCGGCGGGCGAGGTACACACCGCGGGTGGGAATGCCGAGGAGCACCACGTCGTCGGCGCCCTTGGCGCGTTCGACGATCTCGTGGGCGATGCGGGTCAGGACCCGGGCGATGTCCTGCGCCTCCAGTACGGGGCGCGCGGCATCGGCGATCTGGTCGGGCTGGGCCTGCGCGTTCTGAGCGTCCATGAAAAGGACCTCCTTCTCCGCCTCACGGGACGGACCTTAAAGGACGTCTGATGTACGCGTCCCACGGTACCAGGAGGCCGCGGGCGGGCCGCACCCGGCCTCCCCGGGAGGGCTCCCGGAACCCCCTCGGGGACCACCCCCGAGGGGGCGGTGGAGACCATTCGGCTTGACGCATCCAAGTAACGCTGCGTAACCTCACAGTGAGTTACCAGCCGCGCGGCGGAGCCGCACGTAGTTACGTAGTCGCAGTGTCCAAGCCGTCACAGCGTCACAGCGTCCGGGAGCGTTATGTCCAGCGAATACGCCAAACAGCTCGGGGCCAAGCTCCGTGCCATCCGCACCCAGCAGGGCCTTTCCCTCCATGGTGTCGAGGAGAAGTCCCAGGGCCGGTGGAAGGCCGTGGTGGTCGGTTCCTACGAGCGCGGGGACCGCGCCGTGACCGTCCAGCGCCTTGCCGAGCTGGCGGACTTCTACGGGGTGCCGGTGCAGGAGCTCCTGCCGGGCACGACTCCGGGCGGAGCGGCCGAGCCGCCGCCGAAGCTGCGTCTCGACCTGGAGCGCCTGGCGGGCGTGCCCGCCGAGAAGGCCGGTCCGCTCCAGCGCTACGCGGCAACGATCCAGAGCCAGCGCGGCGACTACAACGGCAAGGTGCTGTCGATCCGCCAGGACGACCTGCGCACCCTGGCCGTCATCTACGACCAGTCCCCCTCGGTCCTGACCGAGCAGCTGATCAGCTGGGGCGTGCTGGACGCCGATGCCCGTCGCGCCGTGGCGCACGAGGACATCTAGCCCCGTCCAGTCCCAGCAGAAACGTTTACCGGCGGGTGCCGGGAGCCCAGCAGGCTCCCGGCACCCGCCGTTTTCGCGTGGCGCACCCGGCCGCGGGACCTGCCCGAGGCCGCCGCACGCACGACGGAGGGGCCGCAGCGTCCGCTGCGGCCCCTCCGTTGAGCCGAATCCGCCGCAGACTACTGGCGGCGCAGGTTCGGCTTCAACTCCTTGAAGCGGGCCAGCAGCCCGTTCACGAACGACGGGGAGTCGTCCGTCGAGAACTCCTTGGCCAGCTGGACGGCCTCGTCGATCGCCACGGCGTCCGGGGTCTCGTCCACCCAGATCAGCTCGTAGGCACCGAGCCGCAGGATGTTCCGGTCCACGACCGGCATGCGGTCGAGTTCCCAGTCCACGGCATAGGTGACGATCAGGTCGTCGATGCGGTTCACCTTGTCGGCGTACCCCTCGACGAGGTCCATCGTGAAGGCGCTGACCGGCGGCTGCCGGTCGTCCGACCGAGCGTGGCGGATCCAGTCCGCGAGGACCTCGCGCACGGGCACCCCGCGCTGGTCGGCCTCGAACAGGATCTGGAAAGCGCGCTTGCGCGCGTTGCTCCGGGCAGCCACGGTTAGCTGTTCACCCGGCCGAGGTAGTCGCTGGTGCGGGTGTCGACCTTGATCTTCTCTCCGGTGGTGACGAAGAGCGGGACCTGGATCTCGTGACCGGTCTCCAGGCGCGCCGGCTTGGTGCCACCGGTGGAGCGGTCGCCCTGGACGCCCGGGTCGGTGTGCTCGATGACCAGCTCGACGGCGGCCGGGAGCTCGACGTAGAGCACCTCGCCCTCGTGCTGGGCGACGGAGGCCGTGAAGCCCTCGATCAGGAAGTTGGCGGCGTCGCCGACAGCCTTCTTGTCGACCATCAGCTGGTCGTAGGTCTGCATGTCCATGAAGACGAAGTACTCGCCGTCCATGTACGAGAACTGCATGTCACGCCGGTCGATCGTGGCGGTCTCGACCTTCGTGCCGGCGTTGAAGGTCTTGTCGACGACCTTGCCGGAGAGCACGTGCTTGAGCTTGGTGCGCACGAAGGCCGGGCCCTTGCCGGGCTTGACGTGCTGGAACTCGACGACGGACCAGAGCTGGCCACCGTCGAGCTTGAGCACCATGCCGTTCTTGAGGTCGTTCGTGGAAGCCACGGTTGCGGAATCTCCTGCACTGGAAGACCACGGGTGCGCGCACAGCCCGGCGACGGGCTAGAGCGCGAGCAGCTCCTTGGTCGTAATGGTGAGTAGCTCGGGACCGCCGTCCGCCTCGGGGCGCACGACGAGCGTGTCATCGATCCGGACACCTCCCCGGCCCGGGAGGTGAACCCCCGGTTCGACGGTGACCGGCACGCAAGCGTCCAGTTTACCCATTGCCGTAGGTGCAAGCTGCGGGTCCTCGTCGATTTCGAGACCGACGCCGTGTCCGGTCCACGGCGCGAGGGCCTCACCGTGGCCCGCGGAGTCCAGTACGGAGCGCGCGGCGTGGTCCACGTCCCGGTACGCGGCGCCCGGCACGAGGGCCTCCCGCCCGGCCCGCTGGGCGGCGAAGACCAGGTCGTACAGCTGGATCTGCCAGTCCGCGGGAGTGGTGCCGATCACGAAGGTGCGGCCGATCTCGCAGCGGTAGCCGCGGTAGCCGGCGCCGAGGCAGACGGTCAGGAAGTCGCCCTCCTCCACCCGCCGGTCGGAGGGCCGGTGCCGGGAGCGGCCGGAGTGCGGGCCGGTCCCGACGGAGGTCGGGAAGGCGGGCCCGTCCGCCCCGTGGTCGACCAGGCGCCGCTCCAGCTCCAGGGCGAGGTGGCGTTCGGTGCGTCCGACGAGGATGGACTCCAGCAGCTCCCCGAGGGCCTGGTCGGCGATCTCGGCGGCGATCCGCAGGCAGGCGATCTCCTCCTCGTCCTTGACGAGGCGCTGCTGCTCCACGGCGTTGCCGAGGTCGGACAGGCGCAGCTTGGGCGCCACGGAGCGCAGGGCCCGGTGCCGGGCCACGGTGAGGTGGTGCTCCTCCACCGCCAGCGAGTCGGCGCGGACGGCCGCCGCCAGGTCGCCGGCCGCGACGGCCGGGTCCCCTCCGGGGCTCGCCAGCAGGGACACCTTGAGGTGTTCGTCGAGGCGCCCCTCGTCGGCCTCGCCGGTGGGCGCGTTGACGCAGAACATCACGTCCTCGGTGGGCCCGACGAGGAGTACGGCGCCGAGCGGGGACGCCCCGGAGAGATAGCGGACGTTCGCCGGACGCGTGATCAGTGCGGCGGCGTTCCCCGCGGCGGCGCAGCGGTCGCGAAGCGTGCCTCGTCGGGCGGCGTACACGTCTGACATGTCTTCGAGCGTACGAGCGCCGGGCGGCTCCGGCCTGGCGAGCGCGTCCGGACGTGCGCCGCCGCCGCCGGGGGCCTGCCCCGACGGCGGCGGCCGCGCCTTCCGGGACCGTCAGGCCAGCGCCCGCGCCAGGGCCTCGTCGAGGGCCCTGGCCGTGCCCTCGACGTCGAGGTGGGAGTTGTCGATGATCGGCAGGCCGGATCCGTACCAGCCCGCCATGCGGCCGTGGATGCGCGCGACCTCCTCGTCGGAGAGCCGGCGGTTGCCGGAGCGGGCCGCGTTGCGCTCCAGGACGATCTCCAGCCCGGGCAGCAGCACCACCGGCAGCAGCGCGGGGCCCACGTGCCGCTTCCAGCCTCCGAGGCCCACGACGGGCCGGTCCGGGAAGACGGCGTCGTCGAGGATGCAGGAGATCCCGTTCGCCAGGTAGTTGCGGGCGGCGAACCCGCAGGTGCGGCGGGCGAGGCGGTACTGCGCCTCGGAGTGCTCGTTCCAGCCCGCCTGGGGGTCCGCGAAGCCCGAGCAGACCCACTCCCGGACGTCGTCCAGGCTGATGTGGGCGGTGGCCACGGGCCGGGTGCTCGCCCAGTGCCGGGCCACGGTGGTCTTGCCCGCCCCGGCCGGGCCGATCAGCAGCACCGCGAGCGTGGCCGCTCCGGTGCCCGCCACCGCGGGCGGCAGCGGTATGTGGCCCGTGGCCTCCGGCACCGGCGGTATCCCCGCCGGCTGGGCCGCGGGCGCCTGGTGCGACGCCTGCGGAGGCGGCGGCGGGGACCCCGGCCAGCCCTGCGCAGGGGGTATCGGCGGCTGCGGCGGCGCTGCCGGGTGCTGCCCCGACTGCCCCCAGCCCGCGCCCCCGCTCCCCACTCCTTGCTGCATCCGGTGCAACTCCGTCTCGTTCCGGCGACTGATGCGAGAACGTTATATGACCCCGGCGACCTCGTCCGCCAGCGCCCGCAGCGCCAGCCGGTACGAGCCGATGCCGAAGCCCGCGACGGTTCCGGTCGCCACCGAGGCGATGACCGAGGTGTGCCGGAACTCCTCGCGCGCGTACGGGTTCGAGATGTGCACCTCGATCAGCGGCGCGGTGCGCTGCGCCGCCGCGTCCCGCATGGCGTACGAATAGTGCGTGAAGGCGCCCGGGTTGATGACCACGGGGATCTTCCCGTCGGCCGCCTCGTGCAGCCAGCGCACGATCTGCCCCTCGTCGTTGGTCTCGCGGACCTCGACGTCGAAGCCGAGTTCCGCACCCAGCGTGCGGCAGCTCTCCACGAGGCCCGCGTACGAGGTGGCCCCGTACACATCGGGCTCCCGCGAGCCGAGCCGGCCCAGGTTCGGGCCGTTCAGCACGAGCACACGGCGGCTCACGCGGACACCTCGCCGTAGGCGGCGATCAGGTGCGCCGGGTCGGGGCCCTCGAGCACGGTGGGCTTGCCCAGGCCGTCGAGGACGATGAAGCGCAGCAGGTTGCCGCGCGACTTCTTGTCGACCTGCATGGTCTGGAGCAGCTTGGGCCACTGGTCGCCGCGGTAGGTCAGCGGCAGGCCCACCGACGCGAGCACCGTGCGGTGCCGGTCGGCCGTGGCGTCGTCGAGCCGGCCCGCGAGACGGCCGAGCTCGGCCGCGAAGACCATGCCGACGGAGACGGCCGCGCCGTGCCGCCACTTGTAGCGCTCGTTCTTCTCGATGGCGTGGCCGAGGGTGTGCCCGTAGTTGAGGAACTCGCGCAGGCCGGTCTCCTTGAGGTCGCTGGAGACCACGTCGGCCTTGACCTGGATCGACCGCACGATCAGCTCGGTGGTGTGCGGGCCGGTGGGCGTACGGGCCGCCTGCGGGTCCGCCTCGATCAGGTCGAGGATCACCGGGTCGGAGATGAACCCGGCCTTGATGACCTCGGCGAGGCCGCTGACGTAGTCGTTGACCGGCAGCGAGTCCAGCGCCGCCAGGTCGCACAGCACACCGGCCGGCGGGTGGAAGGCGCCGACGAGGTTCTTGCCCTCGGCGGTGTTGATGCCGGTCTTGCCGCCGACGGCCGCGTCGACCATCGCGAGGACGGTGGTCGGTACGGCGATCCAGCGCACCCCGCGCAGCCAGGTGGCCGCGACGAAGCCCGCCAGGTCGGTGGTGGATCCCCCGCCGACGCCGACGACGACGTCGGTGCGGGTGAAGCCGGACTGGCCGAGCGCCTTCCAGCAGTACGCGGCCACCTCGGCCGTCTTGGCCTCCTCGGCGTTCGGCACCTGGATGGCGACCGCCTCGTAGCCCTGTTCGGCGAGGTCGTAGCGCAGCGCCTCGCCCGTCGAGGCCAGCGCCTCGGGGTGGATCACGGCGACCCGCTGGGCCTTGTCGCCGATCAGCTTGCCCAGCTCGCCGAGCAGCTGGTGCCCGACGAGCACCTCGTACGCGTCGTGGCCGGCGTCGGCACCGACCCGGATCCGCGTCACCTGGTCCGTCATACGTCCTTCAACTCCAGAGCGTCGAGGACCGCCTGGGCGACCTCTTCGGGGGTGCGGTCGTCGGTGGCCACCACGACGCGCGCGACTTCGGTGTACAGGGGGCGGCGGGCGTCCATCAGCTCGCGCCACTGGCGTCGCGGGTTGACGGCCAGCAGCGGGCGGGCGGCGCCGAGGCCCGCCCGCCGGACGGCCGCCTCGACCTCCATCGACAGGTACGCGACGGGCAGCCCCGCGAGCAGGTCGCGGGTGCCCTGGTCGAGGATCGCGCCGCCGCCGAGGGAGAGGACTCCGGTGTGCCCGGCGACGCCGGCGGCGACCGCCCGGCGCTCCAGCTCACGGAAGTACGGCTCGCCCTCGTCGACGAAGATGTCGGAGATCTCCCGGCCCTGGGCGGCGACGATGTCCGCGTCGGTGTCCCGGTAGGCGACGCCGAGCCGCTCGGCGATCAGCACGCCCACCGTGGACTTGCCGGACCCCGGGGGCCCGACGAGGACGACGACCGGCCCGCCCGGGGTGCTGGGTCCGCCCGTCACCGGATCTGCAGGTTGTCGAGGTACGCCTGGACGTTGCGGCGGGTCTCGGGCACGGAGTCGCCGCCGAACTTCTCGACCACGGCGTCGGCCAGCACGAGGGCGACCATGGCCTCGGCCACGATGCCGGCGGCCGGCACGGCGCACACGTCGGAGCGCTGGTGGTGGGCCACCGTCGCCTCGCCGGTGGCCACGTCCACGGTGGCGAGCGCGCGCGGCACGGTCGCGATGGGCTTCATGGCGGCCCGTACGCGCAGCAGCTCACCGGTGGTCAGACCGCCCTCGGTGCCGCCGGAGCGGCCGGAGGTCCGCTTGAGGCCCTCGGGGGTGGAGACGATCTCGTCGTGCGCCTTCGAGCCGGGCACGCGGGCCAGCTCGAAGCCGTCGCCGACCTCGACGCCCTTGATGGCCTGGATGCCCATGAGCGCGGCCGCGAGGCGGGCGTCGAGGCGGCGGTCCCAGTGGACGTGCGAGCCGAGGCCGACCGGCACCCCGTACGCGAGCACCTCGACGACGCCGCCGAGGGTGTCGCCGTCCTTGTGGGCCTGGTCGATCTCCGCGACCATCGCCTTGCTGGCGTCCGCGTCGAGGCAGCGCACCGGGTCGGCGTCGAGCTTGTCGACGTCGGCGGGGGTCGGGTACACCCCGTACGGGGCCTTGGCCGCGGCCAGTTCCACCACGTGCGAGACGATCTCGATGCCCGCGACCTCCTTGATGAAGGACCGGGCGATGGCGCCGAGGGCGACACGGGCGGCGGTCTCACGGGCGCTGGCGCGCTCCAGGATCGGCCGGGCCTCGTCGAAGCCGTACTTCTGCATGCCCGCGAGGTCGGCGTGGCCGGGTCGCGGACGGGTCAGCGGCGCGTTGCGGCCGGTGTCCTTGAGCAGCGAGGGGTCGACCGGGTCGGCCGACATGACGGTCTCCCACTTGGGCCACTCGCTGTTGCCGACCATGACGGCCACGGGGGAACCCAGCGACAGGCCGTGCCGGACGCCGCCGATGAAGGTGATCTCGTCCTGCTCGAACTTCATCCGGGCACCGCGGCCATAGCCGAGCCGACGCCGGGCCAGGTGGTCGGCCACCAGCTCGGTGGTGACCGGAACGCCGGCGGGAAGCCCCTCCAGCGTCGCCACCAGTGCCGGTCCGTGGGACTCCCCGGCGGTCAGCCAACGCAACCTGCTCAACGATGCTCCTCATGCTCGCGCCTGGTACAGCACGGCGCGCCCCGGTGCGCGGCCCGGACCCGCCTCACCCGATCCTCCCATGTCCGGGCGGGGATACAGGCCTCGAGTCCAGCTATCGGACGGCTTGTCCGCCAGTTGACCCCGCGAGGGCGCTCGCGGGGCCGGGCGACGGCCGTCCGCACGGTGACGGAACCGAGGAGTCCGCGGGCCTAGCGGGCGGCGAGGGCCCGCTCCGCGGCGGCCCGGATGGCGGCGAGCGGCCCCCGCTCGCGCCCCGTCATCTGCTCGACCTGGAGCACGGCCTGGTGGACCAGCAGGTCCAGGCCCCCGAGGACCGTGCCGCCCCGCTGCGACCAGGACGCCGCGAGGGCGGTCGGCCAGGGGTCGTAGAGGACGTCGAAGAGGGTGCCCGGGGCGTCGGGTACGGCCGCGGCCAGTTCGTCGGTGGCGCCGGCCGGGGTGGTGGCGACGACCAGCGGCGCGGCCAGCGCCGCGGCCGCCTCGGACCAGTCGGCCGTGCGCACGGGGACGCCGAGCCGCTCGCCCCACTGCCGCATCTCGTCGGCGCGCGCCGACGAGCGGACGTAGGCGGTGACCTCGCCGGTGCAGATCCTGGAGAGCGCGGCCAGGGCCGAGGAGGCGGTGGCCCCGGCGCCGAGGATCGCGGCGGACGGCACCTTTTCGATGCCGCGCTCGTGGAGCGCGGCGACGATGCCGGGGATGTCGGTGTTGTCCCCGAGCCGGCGTCCGTCCTCGGTGAAGACGACCGTGTTGACCGCCTCGACCGAGGCGGCGGTGTCGCTGATGCCGTCGAGCAGCGGGATGACCGCCCGCTTCAGCGGCATCGTCAGGGACAGCCCCGCCCACTCGGGGCCGAGTCCGGCGATGAACCCCGGGAGCGCGGCCTCGTCGACCTCGAAGCGGTCGTACGTCCAGTCGGCGAGGCCGAGCTCCTGGTAGGCGGCGCGGTGCAGCACCGGTGAGAGGGAGTGCTCGATGGGCGAACCCAGCACCGCGGCCCTTGTGCGTGACATGCCTTGCCTAACCGCCGTTCTTCTTCTGCCGCTCGAGGAACTCCGCCACGAGCGTCTGGTGCTCTTCGTAGGTCTGGGTGAAGGTCGTCGTGACGCCGTCGACCGACACGAAGAACATCCACCCGCCGTGGTCGGGGTTGAGCGTAGCGCTCAGGGCGTCGGCACCGGGGTTCCCGATCGGGCCGGGAGGCAGTCCCCTGACGAAGTGCGTGTTGTAGGGGTTGTCGAGCGCCCTCGCCTCCTTCATGGAGAAGTTGATGTCGCTCGTGCCCTTGATGTAGTTGAAGGTCGAGTCGAACTCGAGCTTCTGGTTGGTGACGTCGTTGGTCTTCTTCAGGCGGTTGTAGACGACCTCGGACATCTTGCGGAAGTCCTCGTGGTTCTTGCCCTCGGCGTTGACGAGGCTGGCGACCGTGACCACCTGGAGCGGGTTCTCCAGGCCCAGTTCCTTGGCCTTGGCCTCGAGGCCCAGCTCGGAGTACTTGTCCGACGCGTTCTTGACCATCTGCTTGAGCAGCGACTCGGGCGTGCTGTCCTTGCTGATGTCGTAGCGCGCCGGGTAGAGGAAGCCTTCCAGCGGGTCGATGAGCTTCGGGTTGTTGCCCGCCCAGGCCGGCAGGCCGAGGTTCTTGGCCTCGCGCTTGGCGATGTCCTCGGTGGTGCCGGCGGGCTTGCCGAGCCGGGTGTCGATGGCCTTGTAGACCTCGACGTTCCGCTTGCCCTCGGGAACCGTGATCACGTTCAGCTTCGTGGGGTCGACCATGACGGCGACGGCGGCCGCGGCCGACATCTTCTTCTTCAGGGGGTAGACGCCCGCCTGGATCGACTTGCCCTTGGGGTTGATGTTCGCCGCGGTGGTGAAGGCCTCCACGCTCGCGACGATGCCGTGCTCCTTGAGGATGTTGCCCATCTTGGCCAGCGAGGAGCCCTGGGGGATCTCCACGTCGACCGTCTCGCCGACGCCCTCGCCCGCGTAGTCCTCGGCCGTGGCGAACCTGTCCTTGAGGTAGGTGTAGCCGTAGTAGCCGCCACCGCCGAGCACCGCCACGATGACCAGGGAGGCGACCAGGCACGCGGCCCCGCTGCGCTCCTTGGCCTTGCCGCCCTTGCCGCCCTTGGAACGGCCGCCCCGGCGACCGCCGCCGGACGGCTCGTCACCGTCACGGCCGCCGCCGTCGGCGAGGGACGCGTCGGTGTCCTCGTCCTCCTGCTCGACCGGCTCGGGCTCCAGGTGGCGCCGGCCCGGGGGCTGCGGCGGCGGATAGGCCTCGGGCGTGGAGTACAGGTCGGGCGCCTCGCCCGGGTAGCCGGCGACGGCCTGCTGGGCGTACGGGTCCGCGCCCGCGTAGGGGTCCGCCGGTGCGGGGACCGCGTACTGGCCCTGGCCGGTGTCCCAGCCCTGGGAGTCGTACTGCGGCTGCTGGGGCTGCTGCGGCGCCTGCGGGACGTAGGCCTGCTGCTGGGCGTACTGCTGGTACTGCCCCTGCTGCGGGTAGTGCTGCGGGTCCTGACCCTGGGGGTACTGCTGCGGGTCCTGCCCCTGCTGCGGGTACTGCTGCTCGTACTGCGGCTGCTGCGCGTACTGCTGCTGCTCGGGGTACTGCTGCTGGTACTGCTGTTCCTGCGGATACCCCTGCTGCGGATCGGCGTACGGCGCCTGGCCCTGCTGGGTCTGGTGCCCGGTCCACCCCTGGTCCCCGTACAGGGGATCCTCCGGGTGCCACGGTTCGGGGCCACGGCCCCGGCCATACTCAGTCATCGGTCCCCTAGAGCCGCGAGACGAAGGCGACGGCTTGTTCGAATGCCGTCTCATCGCGCGGAACGTTACCGTATCGCGATCAGACAACCACTTCGACGCACTCGCCGGGCGGATTACCTGATACCCGTTCGGTCTCAAGAGCGTTCTGAAGGATCACCACAGCGGCCGCCTGGTCGATGACCGACCTGCCCTTCTTCGCGTTCTTCCCGGAAGCCCGCAGGCCCTGGGCGGCGGTGACGGTGGTCATCCGCTCGTCCACCAGACGGACCGTCACCGGCTTGATGCCCTTCGCCAGTTCGCGCGCGAAGACGCGCACCTTGGCCGCGGCCGGCCCCTCCCGCCCGCTGAGCGAGCGGGGCAGGCCGACCACGACTTCGAGGGGCTCGTACTCCTCGACGAGCTGCCGCAGCCGCCGGTGGGCGGAGGGGACGTCCCGGCCCGGCACGGTTTCCACCGGAGTGGCCAGGACCCCGTCGGGGTCGCACGAGGCGACCCCGATCCGGGCGTCCCCCACATCGATCGCCAGTCGGCGGCCGCGGCGCAGAGTCATCGTCAGGCCGTCTCTACGACGAGACGCTCGACGGCGCTGATGGCCTCCGGGATGGCTCCCGGGTTCTGGCCGCCGCCCTGGGCGACGTCCGGCTTGCCGCCACCGCCGCCGCCGAGGGTCTTGGCGGCCGTACGGACCAGGTCGCCGGCCTTGAGACCGCGCTCGCGGGCCGCCTCGTTGGTGGCGATCACGGTCAGCGGACGGTCGTTCGCCACGGTGAACAGGGCCACGACGGCCGGGCGGTCGCCCGGGATGCGGCCGCGGACGTCCAGGACCAGCTTGCGCAGGTCGTCGGCGCCGGTGCCGTCCGGCACCTGGCCGACGACGAGGGCGACGCCGTGGATGTCCTGGGCGTTCTGGGCGAGCCCGGCGGCGGCCTGGAGGACCTTCTCCGCGCGGAACTTCTCGATCTCCTTCTCGGCGTCCTTCAGCTTGCCGAGCATGGAGGCGATCTTCTCCGGCAGCTCCTCCGGACGGCCCTTCACCAGCTCCTGGAGCTGGGCGACGACCGTGTGCTCCTTGGCGAGGAAGTTGTAGGCGTCCACGCCGACGAGGGCCTCGACGCGGCGCACGCCGGAGCCGATGGAGGACTCGCCGAGCAGCTTCACCAGACCCAGCTGGGCGGTGTTGCCGACGTGCGTGCCGCCGCACAGCTCCTTGGAGAAGTCGCCGATGGTGACGACGCGCACGCGCTCGCCGTACTTCTCGCCGAACTCGGCGATGGCGCCCTGCTTCTTCGCCTCGTCGATGCTCATGATCTCGGCGGTGACGTCCAGCTCGCGCGAGAGCACGTCGTTGATCTTCTGCTCGACGTCGGTGAGGACCGTGCCGGGAACGGCGTTCGGCGAACCGAAGTCGAAGCGGAAGCGGCCCGGCGAGTTCTCCGAACCGGCCTGGGCGGCCGTCGGGCCCAGCGCGTCGCGCAGCGCCTGGTGCGTCAGGTGCGTGGCCGAGTGGGCGCGGGCGATGGCCCGGCGGCGGCTCACGTCGATGGCGGCGTACGCGGAGGCGCCCACCGTCACCTCGCCGACCTGGACGGAGCCCTTGTGCACGGAGACGCCCGGGACCGGCTGCTGCACGTCGCGGATGACGATGACGGCGCCCGAGTCGAGCTTGATGCGGCCCTGGTCGGCGAGCTGGCCGCCGCCCTCGGCGTAGAACGGGGTGCGGTCGAGGACGACCTCGACGTCGTCGCCCTCGGAGGCGGCGGGCGCGGAGACGCCGTTGACCAGCAGGCCGACGATGGTGGACTCGCCCTGGTTGGTGGCGTAGCCGGTGAACTCGGTGGCGCCGGCGCGGTCGGCGATCTCGCGGTACGAGGAGACGTCGGCGTGGCCGGTCTTCTTGGCCTTGGCGTCGGCCTTGGCCCGGTCCCGCTGCTCCTGCATGAGGCGGCGGAAGCCCGGCTCGTCCACGGAGAGGCCCTGCTCGGCGGCCATCTCGAGGGTGAGGTCGATCGGGAAGCCCCAGGTGTCGTGGAGCAGGAACGCCTTGTCGCCGGAGAGGACCGTGCCGCCGGCGGCCTTGGTCTCGGTCACGGCGGTGTCGAGGATGTTCGTGCCGCCCTTGACGGCCTTGAGGAAGGCGGCCTCCTCGGCGAGCGCGACGGTCTCGATGCGCTTGCGGTCGGTGACCAGCTCCGGGTACTGCTGCCCCATCGTGTTGACCACGACGTCGACCAGGTCCTGGACGACCGGGCCGGTGGCGCCCATGAGGCGCATGTTGCGGATGGCGCGGCGCATGATGCGGCGCAGCACGTAGCCGCGGCCCTCGTTGCCGGGGGTGACGCCGTCGCCGATGAGCATGACGGAGGTGCGGATGTGGTCGGCGACCACGCGCATGGACACGTCGGTGTCCTTCGCGGCGCCGTACTGGACACCGGTCAGCTCGGTGGCCTTGTCCATGACCACGCGCAGGGTGTCGGTCTCGTACATGTTCTGCACGCCCTGCAGGATCATGGCGAGACGCTCGAGGCCCAGACCCGTGTCGATGTTCTTCGACGGCAGGTCGCCGAGGATCGGGAAGTCCTCCTTCCCGTCGCCTGCGCCGCGCTCGTACTGCATGAAGACCAGGTTCCAGATCTCCACGTAGCGCTCGTCGTTGACGGCCGGGCCGCCCTCGACGCCGAACTCGGGGCCGCGGTCGTAGTTGATCTCCGAGCACGGGCCGCAGGGGCCGGGGACGCCCATGGACCAGAAGTTGTCCTTCTTGCCCAGGCGCTGGATGCGCTCGGCGGGCACGCCGATCTTCTCGCGCCAGATCTGCTCGGCCTCGTCGTCGTCGAGGTAGACCGTGATCCAGAGCTTCTCCGTCTCCAGGCCGTAGCCACCGTCCGCCACGGAGCTGGTCAGCAGCTCCCAGGCGTACTTGATGGCGCCTTCCTTGAAGTAGTCGCCGAAGGAGAAGTTGCCGCACATCTGGAAGAACGTGCCGTGCCGGGTGGTCTTGCCGACCTCTTCGATGTCCGGCGTACGGACGCACTTCTGCACGCTGGTGGCGCGGGGGGCCGGGGGCTTGGTCTCGCCGAGGAAGTACGGCTTGAAGGGGACCATGCCCGCGTTGACCAGCAGCAGAGTCGGGTCGTCCGCGATGAGCGACGCCGAAGGGACAACGGCGTGACCGCGCTCCTCGAAGAAGCTCAGCCAGCGGCGGCGGATTTCAGCCGACTCCATCAGTGGTCCTCATTCCGGTTGTACGTAACCGCCGGGCGGTTCGATCGGGGGGTGGTCTTGTCGTGTTCGATGGCCTGCAGCCGCCGGGGCCCGGGGAGGGCGGTGACGTTGTCGGGCCGGTCGGGGTCGCTGTTCAGCCCCAGTGCATCGTTCAGCTCGTCCTCGCGCTGCGTCATTCCCGCCTTGACGTCGAGGGCGAAGTCCTTGAGGCGGTGGCCCGCCTCCACGGCCTTGTCGGCGGCCTGGGCGGCGAGGCTCTCCGGGGTCAGCTTCTTGAGCTGCCGGTTGACCTTGGTGGTGGCCCACACGCCGGCGGCGGCGCCTGCGGTGAACCAGAAGGCTCGGCGGAACATCGGCGGTCTCAGCCCTTCTGCTTCCGGCGGCGGGCCCCCGGCACGGTGCGGCCGACGATCACGGTCCGCCTGGTGGTCTTCGCGGGCGCCCCGTCCGTGCGGCCCAGCGCCCGGCGGACGCCGTAGCCGAAGGCCGCGACCTTGACCAGCGGTCCCCCGAAGGCGGAGGCCACGGTGGAGGAGAGCGCGGAGGCGTTGGAGGTGACCTCCTGGACGTCGCTCGCGATCGCGTCGACCCGGTCCAGCTGGGTGCGCGCGGAGCGGACGGTCGTGGAGGCGTCCGCCAGCAGCGGGACGGCCTGCTCGGTCACGTCGGCCACCAGCTTGGTGGTCGCCTTGAGCACCTGCGCCAGCCTCGCCAGCGCCACGGCGAGGAAGGAGACCAGGATGGCCCAGAAGACGGCCACGAGGATCCCGGCCACCTCTCCACCGGACACGTTGCACCGCTCCCTGAGCCTAGGAATCCACGAAGAAAAGTCTCCCCCGACCCTATCGCGCCGGGGATCCGCTGCCGTACCCGAATTCCGAGGTCGCGGCGGCCGCCTTGTACGCAACGCGTCCGGACCAGTACCCTCCGTGTCCCATGCGACACAGGACCAACGGCAATCTTCCCTCGGAGCTGAGCGGCTTCGTCGGGCGGGGTGCCGAACTCGCCGGGCTGGGGCGGCTCCTGGAGTCCTCACGGCTGGTGACGGTGACCGGCGCGGGCGGGGTGGGCAAGTCCCGGCTGGCGCTCGCCGCGGCCGGCGAGCGGGCCGACGGCGTGCAGGAACGCTACTGCGACGGTGCCTGGCTGGTCGAACTGGCGACGGTACGGGATCCCGACCTGCTGGAGCTGACCGTCGCGGAGGCCCTCGGACTGACCGACCACACCACCCGGCCGCCCCGGACCGTCCTGGCCGAGCACCTGGCCGGGCGGCGGCTGCTGCTGGTCCTGGACGGCTTCGAGCAGCTGGTCGACGAGGCGGCCGGGCTGGTGCGGGAGCTGCTGCGCGGCTGCCCGGGCCTGCGGGTGCTGGCGGCGGGCCGCCGGCCGCTGGACCTGGACGGGGAGCTGGTCTTCCCGCTGGCGCCGCCGCCCCCGGAGGAGGCGCTGGCCCTGCTGGCGGCCCGGGCCCGCGCGGCCGACCCGTCCTTCGCGGTCACCGAGGCCAACCGCGCCGACCTGACCGAGCTGTGCGCCCGGCTCGACGGGATCCCGCTGGCCCTGGAACTGGCGGCGGGCCGGCTGCGGGCCCTGTCCCCCGCGCAGGTGCTGGCCCGCCTGGAGGACCGCTTCGCCCTGCTGACGGGAGGCTCGCGCGGGGCGCTGCCCCGGCACCGGGCGCTGCGTACGGCGATCGGCTGGAGCCACGAGCTGTGCACGGCCGCGGAGCGGCTGCTGTGGGCGCGGCTTTCGGTGTTCGCCGGCCCGTTCGACCTCGATGCGGCCGAGTACGTGTGCGCGGGGCCGGACCTGCCGGTGGAGAGCGTGCTGGACCTGGTCGGGGAGCTCCTCGCCCAGTCCCTGCTGTTCCGGGAGGAGACCCCGGCCGGGGTGCGCTTCCGGATGCTGGAGACCGTACGGATGTACGGAGCGGGCTGGCTCGAGTCGCTGGGTGACGCGGGCCGGCTGCGGCGGCGGCACCGGGACTGGTACGTGGGCCTGGCGACCTGGTGCGAGCTGGACTGGTTCAGTCCGCGGCAGGCGGAGGTGGCGGCGCTGGTGGAGACGGAGCTGCCGAACCTGCGCCTCGCGCTGGAGTGCTCCCTGGACGAGCCGGACGAGGTCCACCTGGGCCAGTACCTGGCGGGGACCCTGTGGTTCTACTGGGCGGGCTGCGGCCGGCTCACGGAGGGCCGGCACTGGCTGGACCGGGCCCTGGAGGACTCGGACCAGCCGGTGGAGTACGAGAACTCGCGGCTGAAGGCGCTGTGGGTGCTGGGGTACGTCGCGGCCCTCCAGGGCGACGCGGTGGCCTCCATGAGCGCGCTGTACGAGTGCCGGGACGCGGCGGCGCGCGGCGGGAACCCGGTGGCGGCGGCGTACGCGGTGCACCGGCTGGGCTGCCTGGCCCTGGTCTCGGACGACATGGCGCGGGCCTCCGAGCTCCTGGGACAGGCGCTGGAGCGCTACCGGGACGCCGGGGAGCTGAACAGCAACGTGCTGATGTGCCAGGTGGAGCTGGCGATGGCGCTGGCCTTCCAGGGGGAGCCGGCCGGTGCGCTCACGCTGTGCCAGGAGGTCCGGGAGATCTGTGAGGAGCGCGGGGAGCGCTGGACGAAGGCGTACGCCCTGTACGTCCTCGCGTACGCGGCGCTGGACGCGGGTGCGCCGGACGAGGCGCGGCGGCTGCTGACCGAGTGCGTGGCCATCAACCACGCCTTCCACGACCTGGTGGGGCTGGTGCTCGCGCTGGAGCTGCTGGCGCTGGTCGCGGTCGCGGAGGGCGATCCGGCGGAGGCGGCGGTGCTGCAGGGCGCCGCGGAGCCGATGTGGGGCGGGGTGGGCCTGCAGCTGTTCGGCTCGGGCTACTTCAACGCGCCGCGGCTGATGTGCCAGGAGCGGGCGGGCGAGCTGCTGGGCGCCGAGCGCTACGCGGCGTACGCGGCCGAGGGGCGCAGCCTGAGCCGGGAGGCCGTGGTCGTCCGGGCGCAGCACGGACCCGAGGGGGCGCCGGACGGAAAAACCCGCCGCCCCCGAAGGGGACGGCGGGTTTCCACCAGCCTGTGAGGCCTAGGCCTGCATCAGCGGGCGTAGTACTCGACGACGAGCTGCTCGTCGCAGATGACCGGGATTTCCTTGCGGTTCGGGTCGCGGTCCAGGCGGAAGGCCAGGGCCTTCAGGTTGACCTGCAGGTAGCGCGGGGTCTCACCCTCGCCTGCGTAGCCACCCTCACGGGCAACCTGGAACGGAACCTTCTCGCGGCTGCGCTCGCGCACGGTGATGACGTCGTCCGGGCGGACACGGAACGACGGCTTGTCGACCTTGCCACCGTTGACCTCGATGTGGCCGTGAACGACCATCTGGCGGGCCTGGTAGATGGTCCGGGCGATGCCCGAACGCAGGACCAGGGCGTCGAGGCGACGCTCGAGCTCGACGACCAGCGCCTCGCCCGTCTTGCCCTCGGCCTTCTTGGCGCGGTCGTACGCGCGGGCCATCTGACGCTCAGAGATGTCGTACTGAGCGCGCAGACGCTGCTTCTCGAGCAGACGGACCTTGTAGTCCGAGTTCTGCTTGCGGCCACGGCCGTGCTCGCCCGGCGGGTAGGGGCGGGCCTCGAAGTACTTGACGGCCTTCGGGGTCAGTGCAATGCCGAGGGCACGCGACTTCTTGACCTTGGGTCGCTTCTGGTTCACGTGGAACCTACCTCCATGTAAGTTAGGTGAGGCTTACCTTAGCGAGGAGGACGTAATGTCTCGACCACATGGGATCCCCCTGCCCAGTGCGCGTCGAAGTTCGGATTCCAACACAACGGAATCCGCTTTCGACGACGATAAGCAAGGTCAGCCGCGTCCCAGGGAAGGCGTTCGGCAGCTCACCGGAGCCGAACGCGTACGAACCCTCGTAGAGTCCAACGCCTCAGTATCCCTCACCTTGCCGGGTGCTCGTGACAGTCACGGGCCCGACGAGTTCGGGATGGGGATGCCGGCCGCACGGACCGTCACCCCGGACGGGGACGTGATTCTCCTTGTTTCCGCGGAATCCGCGGCTGCCAGGGCAGCCGCTCACGCCCAGGACGACGACCTCACGGCCGTGATCGAGATCACGGACGTGGCGCCGGTGTCCGTGCCCCATCGTATCCGAGGCCGCGCGTGGCTGACGGGCTGGCTGACGGCGGTCCGCGGGAGCGAGCGCGCGGCCTGCGCGGCCCTGCTCGCGGAGCGCCGGCCGGCGGACGAGATGCCGGGGGCGGCCGGCCGCCCCGCGTGGGTCATGCTCCGCCTGGAGGTCGGCGAGATCTCGGTGGACGACCTGTGGGGCGCCGAGCACGTGGACCCGGACGACATGGCGGCCGCGCACCCGGACCCGATGACCTCCCACGAGGCGGAGCTCCTCCAGCACCTGGCCTCCGCGCACTCCGACCGGGTCGGCGAGCTGTGCGGCCTGCTGGGCGCACGGGAGGCGGACGGCATGACCGCCACCCCGCTCGCCCTGGACCGCCTCGGCCTGCGCGTGCGCTTCACGGGCGGCGCGGCCGGCTCCTTCGACGCCCGGTTCGACTTCCCCGAACCGGTCGCGGACATCTGCGGCCTGCGCCGTGCGATGCGGTCCCTCTTCGCGGCGGCCGGGGGCACCTCCCTGGGCGTCCCCCCGGACGACGTCCGGGGGAGGTAGTCCGGGGGGACTCACCGGGGGCAGGTGCCGAGCATCTCCTGGAGCGCGAGCTTCTCGGGCGCGGTCACGGACAGCCGGTACTTGGCCTTGATCCCGGTGTAGCGGCGCGCGTACTCGCACCAGTACGTCTTGAGCGGCGGCTTCCACTTGTCGGCGGTCTTGCTGCCCTTGTCGTAGTTGGTCTGCTTGTCCACGGCGAGCAGCACGTCGAGGTCGTTGGCGTACTCGAGCCTGCGCTGCGGGGTCCAGGCATACGCGCCGGCCCGCCAGGCGGCGCCCAGCGCGACGACGTGGTCGGTCTGGATCTGCGAGGCGCGCCGGTAGGAGTAGGGGAGCTCCTTGCCGGTGTACGGGTCGTGCAGCACCCCGGAGAGCACGACGCACGGGTTGCGGTCGCCTTCGCGCAGCTCCCTGAGGTCCCGGCGCAGCACGTCGTCCCGGGTGTCACAGCCGTTGCGGCCGCCGACGCCGTCGGTCTCGTCCGACCAGTACCGGCCGAAGTTCTCCCGCTTGTACGTCTCCCAGTTCCGGCCCCACTCGACGGTCAGCCCGGCCAGCTGCGTTCCGGCGGTGGCGGCGCCCGGCGGGAACCCGGCGCCGGCGAGCGGCACCTGCGCCACGAGCGCCCGGGCGCCGCCCGGCTCGGAGTCGTCGTGGTGACACGCGCCGACCAGGAGCACCGCCGTCACGGCGAGGCTGAGCGGAGCAGGACGTCCCATGCGACGAGCCTAGCCAGTCCGGCCCCGGCGGCGTCCCAGGCGCGGAGCCCGGACAGCCGCGCGCCGCGGGTCAGGATCCGCCGCGCAGCCGCTCCCGCACCTTCTCCACCACATCCGCGTACCGCGCCTCCGCCCCGTACCGCGTCGGCTCGTAGTACCGCTTCCCGTGCACCGCGTCCGGCGCGTACTGCTGCGCGGCGATGCCTCCCGGCACGTCGTGCGGGTACACGTACCCCACCGCGTGCCCCAGCTTCGCGGCCCCCTTGTAGTGCCCGTCCCTCAGGTGCGCCGGCACGGACCCGGCCAGCCCGGCCCGTACGTCCGCCAGCGCCGCCCCGATCGCGGTCGTGGCCGTGTTCGACTTCGGTGCGAGCGCCAGCGCGATCGTCGCGTGCGAGAGGGTCAGCGCCGCCTCCGGGAAGCCGATCATCGCCACCGCCTGGGCCGCGGCCACCGCGATCGGCAGGGCCGTCGGGTCGGCCAGGCCGATGTCCTCGCTCGCCGAGATCATCAGGCGCCGCGCGATGAACCGCGGGTCCTCCCCCGCGTCGATCATGCGGGCCAGGTAGTGCAGCGCCGCGTCCACGTCCGACCCGCGGATCGACTTGATCAGCGCGCTCGCCACGTCGTAGTGCTGGTCGCCGTCCCGGTCGTAGCGGACGGCGGCGCGGTCGACGGCCTCCTCCACCGTCTGGAGGCTGATCTCCTCCTCGCCCTTGGCGATGGCCGCCCCGGCCCCCGCCTCCAGCGCGGTGAGCGCCCGCCGGGCGTCCCCGCCGGCGATGCGCAGCAGGTGCGCCTCGGCGTCCGCGGGCAGGGTGACCGCGCCGCCCAGGCCCCGCTCCTCGGTCAGCGCCCGCCGCATCAGCGCGCTCAGGTCCTCGTCCGTCAGCGGCTCCAGCGTCAGCAGCAGGGAGCGCGACAGCAGCGGGGAGATGATCGAGAAGTACGGGTTCTCGGTGGTGGCCGCGATCAGCGTCACCCAGCGGTTCTCCACGGCCGGGAGCAGCGAGTCCTGCTGCGCCTTGCTGAAGCGGTGGATCTCGTCGAGGAAGAGGACGGTGTCCTTGCCGTAGCCGCCGGCCGCCCGCTTGGCGCCCTCGATGACCGCCCGTACCTCTTTGACGCCCGCCGTGATGGCGGACAGTTCGACGAACCGCTTCTGCGTGGCCTGGCTGACCACATAGGCCAGGGTCGTCTTCCCGATGCCCGGCGGACCCCAGAGGATCACCGAGGAGGCACCGGCGGGGCCGCCGGCCCCGTCCCCGACCAGCCGTCGCAGCGGTGATCCGGGCTTCAGCAGGTGCTGCTGGCCGACGACCTCGTCCAGGGTGCGCGGGCGCATCCGGACGGCGAGCGGAGAGGTCGAGGGATCCTTCTCCTGGCGGTCTTCGGCAGCGGCGGTGAACAGGTCTGGTTCCACACAGGAAGCCTATGCGAGGCCACCGACAGTCCCGCCGCGCCCGGTCAGGAGGTCCAGAAGTCCCACCAGCGCGTGAGGATCAGCATCCCGATGATCCCGACGTGCAGGACCGGGAGCACCCAGGTGAACTCGTCGAGGAAGCCCCTGAGCCAGCCCGGCGCGGGCAGCAGGCCCTGGCGCACGTTGTGCGAGGTGACGTACCAGAACATCAGGATCGTGGCGACCCAGGCCAGGCAGCACCACAGGCACAGCGAGCTGATGTTGTACAGCGACTGGTAGGTGAGCCAGGCGCAGAACACGACGCCGAAGAGGGTGCCCGCGTTCAGCGTCAGCCAGTACCAGCGGCGGAACCGGGCCCCGGCCAGCAGGCTCATACCGACGCAGATCACGATGCCGTAGGCGACCAGTCCGAGCATGGGGTTCGGGAAGCCGAAGACGGCTGCCTGGTCGCTCTTCATGATGTTGCCGCAGGAGACGATCGGGTTGAGGCTGCAGCCCGGAACGAAGTCCGGGTCCTCGAGCAGCTTGAACTTGTCGATCGTGATCACCCAGGCGGCGAGGAGGCCCGCGGCCCCCGTGATCACCAGCAGCAGGGCGAGCGCCCGGCTGCCCCCGACGGTGCTCCCCGGGGCGGCGTCCGCGTCCGTAGCTCGTGTCGTCATACCGCCCGCTCCACATCTGCAAGGTCAACAAGCACCGGCCATTGTGCCGTACGCCGCTGTGAACGGACGGGGCCGGGGAAACATCCCCGGCCCCGTCCCGCCTTCGCCGCGCCGCCTCAGGCGAGGCGGGCCGCGACCGTGTCGACGAGCTCGGCGACGGGCACGGCGGCCTGCTCGCCGGACTCCATGTCCTTCAGCTGGACGACGCCGTCGGCGAGGTCGCGGTCGCCGGCGACGACCGCGAAGCGGGCGCCGCTGCGGTTCGCGTCCTTCATCGCGCCCTTGAGGCCCTTGCCCCCGTAGGACATGTCGGCGGCGATCCCCGCCTTGCGCAGCCGGGTCACCAGCCCGAACACGGCCGGCTTGGCCTCGCCCAGGGCCACGGCGAACACCGAGGTCGCCGCCGGGATGTCCAGCTCGACGCCCTCGGCCTCGAGCGCGAGCACCGTGCGGTCCACGCCGAGCGCCCAGCCCACCGACGGCAGCGCCGGGCCGCCGATCATCTCGGACAGGCCGTCGTAGCGGCCGCCGCCGCCGACCGCGGACTGCGACCCCAGGCCGTCGTGGACGAACTCGAAGGTGGTCCGGGTGTAGTAGTCCAGGCCGCGCACGAGCTTCTCGTCGTCCTCGAAGGCGACGCCGGCCGCCGTGATCAGGGCCCGCACCTCCTCGTGGTACGCCTTGCACGCGTCGCACAGGTAGTCGCGCAGCACCGGCGCTCCGACCAGCTGCTTCTGGACGTCGGCCCGCTTGTCGTCGAGCACGCGCAGCGGGTTGATCTCGGCCCGGCGCACGGTCTCCTCGTCGAGGTCCAGTCCGCGCAGGAAGGACTGCAGCGCCTCCCGGTACACCGGACGGCACTCCTTGTCGCCCAGCGAGTTCAGCAGGATCCGGAAGTCGCGCAGGCCCAGCGAGCGGTACGCCTGGTCGGCCAGGATGATCAGCTCGGCGTCCAGAGCCGGGTCCTCGGCGCCGATCGCCTCGGCACCGACCTGCGAGAAGTGGCGGTAGCGGCCCTTCTGCGGGCGCTCGTAGCGGTAGTAGGAGCCCGAGTACCAGAGCTTGACGGGCAGGTTGCCCTGCTTGTGCAGGCTCGCCTCCAGCGCCGCGCGCAGCACGGAGGCCGTGCCCTCGGGGCGCAGGGCGAGCTGGTCGCCGCCCTTGGTCTCGAAGGCGTACATCTCCTTGGAGACGATGTCGGTGGACTCGCCGACGCCGCGGGCGAAGAGGCCCACGTCCTCAAAGCCGGGGGTCTCGATGTAGCCGTAGCCGGAGTTGCGCAGCGGCGCCGAGATGGCCTCGCGTACGGCCAGGTACTTCACGGAGACCGGCGGGATCAGGTCGTACGTGCCCTTGGGGGCCTTGAAGGTGCTCACGAAACTCTCGTCACATTCCTCGTCGTGGAGCGGCTGTCGGGTCCGCTGCCAGGCCGGCCGCGACCTCCCGCAGGTACGGGTTGGTCGCGCGCTCGCGGCCGATGGTGGTCTGGGGGCCGTGGCCGGACAGCACCACGGTCGAGTCGTCGAGCGGCAGGCACACGCGGCCCAGCGACTCGAGCATCTCGGCGTGGGAGCCGCCGGGCAGGTCGGTGCGTCCGATGGAGCCGGCGAACAGCAGGTCGCCGGAGAAGAACACGGACGGCACGTCCGGGGACTCCGGCATCCGGAAGGTCACCGACCCCTTGGTATGCCCCGGCGCGTGCGCCACGGAGAAGTCCATTCCGGCCAGTTTCAGGGCGGCGCCGTCGGTCAGCTCGCGGACGTCGTCCGGCTCGCCCACGGTCAGCTCGCCCATGAGCGGCATCCCGATGGAGCGGCCGAGGGCCTTCTCCGGGTCGCTCATCATGTAGCGGTCCTCGGGGTGGATCCAGGCCGGTACGTCGTGTGCTCCGCACACCGGGACGACCGAGGCCACATGATCGATGTGGCCGTGGGTCAGCACGACCGCGACGGGCTTGAGCCGATGCTTCCTCAGCGTCTCCTCGACACCCTGGACGGCCTGGTGGCCCGGGTCGATGATGACGCACTCCTCACCGGCGGCGGGGGCGACCAGGTAACAGTTGGTCCCCCAGGCCCCGGCGGGGAACCCGGCAATCAGCACGTTCGTCCTCAATCGTCGTCCGGCGGGAGGCTGCAGATCGGAATGCTGCTGCTCAGAGCCTACCGGCGCCGCTCATCACACAGCGAACCCATATACGGTACGGCCTAACCCAGCCCGGACAGCGGTACCAGAGACGCACAAGGAGACGACCCGGTGGTCACGAGCGATCAGCGGCGGCGACAGCTCGCCAAGGAGAAGTACGAGCGCCAGCAGAAGCGCCGCGCCGAGACCCGGCAGAAGGCGCGCCGACGGGCGGCGGTGATCGGCGCGGCGGTGGCCGTGGTGGTCGCGACGCTGGTCGGCCTCATCGTGGGCGGCGTCTTCGACAAGGACACCAAGGACCAGGCGGCCGACCCGGCCGCCAGTCCGTCGGCCGCGCCGACCCCGAAGCAGTCCCCGTCGCCCGAGATGGCCGTCGACCAGAAGGCGAAGTACACCTTCGCCCTGAAGACCAGCGCGGGCGACATCGGCTTCGTGATGGACGCGGCGAAGACCCCGCAGACCGTGAACTCGTTCAAGTCGCTCGCCGACAAGGGCTACTTCGACAACACCAAGTGCCACCGGCTGACGTCGAGCGGGATCTTCGTGCTCCAGTGCGGCGACCCCGAGGGCACCGGCATGGGCGGCCCCGGCTACAACATCCCGGACGAGAACCTGGACTCGCTCGGCAAGGCGAACGAGCAGGGCCAGGTCGTCTACCCGGCCGGCACCGTGGCGATGGCCAACACCGGCCAGCCCGGCTCCGGCGGCAGCCAGTTCTTCCTCGTCTACAAGGACAGCCCGCTGGCGCCCTCGTACACGCCGTTCGGCAAGATCGACGCGGCGGGCATGAAGGTCCTGGAGGAGGTCGCGAAGGCCGGTACGGCCGACGGCGGCCAGGACGGGGCCCCGAAGAACGAGGTCAAGATCGAGAAGGGCACCGTCACCCAGAACTGACCGGAAGCAGCTGCCGCGGGCCCGGCGGCCCCCTTACCGCCCGTACGCCGATATTCCGTCGTGCGGGATGCGGACAGCCGGCCCGGCGGTCGCCTATGTTGGCGTTGTGCAGGGCGGGCGCGGCCCGCCCCAGGAAACTGTGGACGATGCCCAGGGGGTGAACCCCTCGCAAGGCATCAGGTGGAGGAGGCGCTGTGAGCAGCGACCCGTGGGGCCGAGTCGACGAGACGGGCACCGTGTACGTGCGTACTGCCGATGGCGAGAAGGTCGTCGGCTCGTGGCAGGCGGGCACCCCTGAGGAGGCCCTGGCCTATTTCGAGCGCAAGTACGAGGGCCTGGTGGTCGAGATCGGCCTCCTCGAAAAGCGGGTGCGGACCACCGATCTGTCCGCCAAGGACGCGCAGACGGCGATCGACCACCTGCGCACGCAGGTCGACGAGCACCACGCCGTGGGTGACCTCGACGCGCTGCGCGTCCGGCTGGACAAGCTGGTCGAGACCGTCGAGTCGCGGCGCGAGGAGCGCAAGGCCCAGAAGGCCAAGCAGACCGACGAGGCCCGCGCGGCCAAGGACGCGCTGGTCGTCGAGGCCGAGCAGCTGGCGCAGAGCGACCAGTGGCGCAGTGCGGGCGAGCGGCTGCGCGCCCTGGTGGACATCTGGAAGGGCCTGCCCCGGCTGGACCGCAAGTCGGACGACGAGCTGTGGCACCGCTTCTCGCACGCCCGCTCCGCGTTCTCCAAGCGCCGCAAGGCCCACTTCGCCTCGCTCGACGCGCAGCGCGAGGACGCCCGCAAGGTCAAGGAGAAGCTGGTCGCCGAGGCCGAGTCGCTGTCGAAGTCGACCGACTGGGGTCCGACGGCCGCCCGCTACCGCGAGCTGATGGCGGACTGGAAGGCGGCGGGCCGGGCGCAGCGCGAGGCCGAGGACGACCTGTGGAACCGTTTCCGCGGCGCGCAGGACGTGTTCTTCGCGGCCCGCAGCGAGGTCTTCGCGGAGCGCGACGCCGAGCAGGTGGAGAACCTGAAGCTGAAGGAGGAGCTGGCCGACGAGGCCGAGAAGCTCGTCCCGATCACCGACCTGAAGGCGGCCCGCGCCGCGTTCCGCTCCCTCAACGAGCGCTGGGAGGCCGTCGGCCACGTGCCGCGGGACGCCCGGCCGAAGGTCGAGGGCCGGATGCACGCCGTGGAGCGGGCCATCCAGGAGGCCGAGGAGGGCGAGTGGCGCCGTACGAACCCGGAGGCGCGGGCGCGTGCCGCCGGTCTGACGGGCCAGCTCCAGGCGGCCGTCGACAAGCTGCGTGAGCAGATCGACGCGGCGCGCGCGGCGGGCAACAACGCGAAGGCGGACAAGCTCTCGCGCGAGCTGGAGGGCCGCCAGGCCCTGCTGGACCAGGCCCTGAAGGGCCTGGAGGAGTTCGGCGGCTGAGCCGGTCCCCCGAGCACGCCGAGGGCCCCGGTACGGAAGATCCGTACCGGGGCCCTCGTGCGCGGGGCTACGGCCGGCGGGCCGAGGTCACGCGGTAGACGTCGTACACGCCCTCCACACCCCGCACGGCCTTCAGGACGTGCCCCAGGTGCTTGGGGTCGCCCATCTCGAAGGTGAAGCGGGAGGTGGCCACGCGGTCGCGGGAGGTCTGGACGGCGGCCGAGAGGATGTTCACGTGCTGGTCCGACAGGACCCGCGTGACGTCCGACAGCAGGCGGGACCGGTCCAGGGCCTCGACCTGGATGGCCACCAGGAAGACCGAGGACTGGGTGGGGGCCCACTCGACCTCCAGCATCCGCTCGGGCTGCTGGGAGAGCGAGTCGACGTTGACGCAGTCCGCGCGGTGAACCGATACGCCGCTGCCGCGGGTGACGAACCCGATGATCGGGTCGCCCGGCACCGGGGTGCAGCAGCGGGCCAGCTTGACCCACACGTCGTCGACGCCCTTGACCACGACGCCCGGGTCGGCGTTGCTGCGCCGCTTGTTGCGGGAGCGCGCCGTCGGGATGGACTCCTCGATGTCCTCGCCCGCGGCTTCCTCGCCGCCGAGGGCCTGCACGAGCTTCTGTACGACGCCCTGCGCGGCCACGTGGCCCTCGCCGATCGCCGCGTACAGGGAGGAGATGTCGGGGTAGCGCATCTCGTGCGCGAGGGTGACGAGGGAGTCGCCGGTCAGGATGCGCTGGATCGGCAGGTTCTGCTTGCGCATGGCCCGCGCGATGGCGTCCTTGCCGTGCTCGATGGCCTCGTCGCGGCGCTCCTTGGAGAACCAGGCGCGGATCTTGTTGCGGGCCCGCGGGGATTTGACGAAGCCGAGCCAGTCGCGGGACGGGCCCGCGCCCTCGGCCTTGGAGGTGAAGACCTCGACCAGGTCGCCGTTGTCGAGGGTGGATTCCAGCGGGACGAGACGGCCGTTGACCCGGGCCCCTATGGTCCGGTGGCCGACCTCGGTGTGGACGGCGTACGCGAAGTCCACGGGCGTGGCCCCGGCCGGCAGCGCTATGACGTCGCCCTTGGGCGTGAAGACGAAGACCTCGTTGCGGGAGAGGTCGAAGCGCAGCGAGTCGAGGAACTCGCCCGGGTCCTCGGTCTCCTTCTGCCAGTCGAGCAGCTGGCGCAGCCAGGCCATGTCGTTGACCGTGTCCTGCCCGGCGCTGCCCTTGGCGGCCTGGGGGACGTCCGTGCGGACCTTGGAGGTGCCGGCGACGGTCTGCTGCTTGTACTTCCAGTGGGCGGCGATGCCGTACTCGGCGCGGCGGTGCATGTCGAAGGTGCGGATCTGGAGCTCGACCGGCTTGCCGCTGGGCCCGATGACCGTCGTGTGGAGCGACTGGTACATGTTGAACTTGGGCATCGCGATGTAGTCCTTGAACCGGCCGGGGACCGGGTTCCACCGCGCGTGCACCGTGCCGAGGGCCGCGTAGCAGTCCCGGACGGTGTCGACGAGGACGCGGATGCCCACCAGGTCGTAGATCTCCGCGAAGTCGCGGCCTCGGACGATCATCTTCTGGTAGACGCTGTAGTAGTGCTTGGGCCGGCCGGTGACGGTGGCCTTGATGCGCGCGGCTCTGAGGTCGACCATCACCTCGTCCGTGACGACGGCGAGGTACTCGTCGCGCTTGGGGGCGCGCTCGGCGACCAGGCGCACGATCTCGTCGTACATCTTCGGGTAGAGGATCGCGAAGGAGAGGTCCTCGAGTTCCCACTTGATCGTGTTCATGCCCAGCCGGTGCGCCAGCGGGGCGTAGATCTCGAGGGTCTCGCGGGCCTTCTTCTCCTGCTTCTCCCGCTTGAGGTAGCGCATGGTGCGCATGTTGTGCAGGCGGTCGGCGAGCTTGATCACCAGGACCCGGGGGTCCTTGGCCATCGCCACGACCATCTTGCGGACGGTCTCGGCCTGGGCTGCCTCGCCGAACTTGACCCGGTCGAGCTTGGTGACGCCGTCGACGAGGAGGGCCACCGCGTCGCCGAAGTCGCGGCGCAGGTCCTCGAGGCCGTACTCGGTGTCCTCGACGGTGTCGTGGAGCAGGCCGGCCATCAGGGTGGCCGGGTCCATGCCGAGCTCGGCGAGGATGGTCGTCACCGCGAGCGGGTGGGTGATGTACGGGTCGCCGCTCTTGCGCTTCTGGCCGCGGTGCCAGCGCTCGGCGACCTGGTAGGCCTGTTCCAGCTGGCGCAGCGTCGCCGTCTCGATCTTCGGGTCGTTGCTGCGGACTATGCGGAGCAGGGGCTCCAGGACCGGGTTGTACGGGTTGGAGCGCTGGACGCCCAGCCGGGCGAGCCGGGCGCGCACCCGGTTGGAGGACCCGGCCGACTTCGCCGACGCGGGCTTGGCCGGCGCAGCCGGAGGGGCCGGCGGGGGCGTGGCGGCGGCCGCCGGGGCCTGCTCGGCCTGCGGGTCGGGCTGCGCGGCGGAGAGTGGCTGGACCTCGTCTGGCAAGAGCGCTCCTCCTGGGGGACCCCCGGACGGAGTCTGGGGGAGGATCCGGTGCCCGTGTCCGGTCCGGATAACCCATCGTAGCGAGGGTTGGCCACCCTCGTTCCCCGAGCCCCGGGCCTCCGGCCCACCACACGGCGCTCCGCACCCGCGCCTCGAACGCCGGCGGGGCCTGAGCCCCCGGAAACGGCGCCGCACATGCGGGCGGCGGGCACCCGGGAGGTCCCGGGTGCCCGCCGCTCGGCGGTGCGAGGGGTCAGACCACGATCAGCGCGTCCAGCGGAGCCTCGCCCAGCGCACCGGCCAGCTTCGCCCGGCCCGGCAGGAACGACAGCTCCATCAGGACCGCCACGCCGGCGACCTCCGCCCCGGCCCGCCGGATCAGCGAGAGCGAGGCTTCGGCGGTACCGCCGGTGGCCAGGACGTCGTCGATGACCATGACCCGGTCACCGGCCGACAGGTCCTCCGTGTGGACCTCGATCTCCGCGGTCCCGTACTCCAGCTCGTACGACTGCGCCAGCGTCGCCCCGGGGAGCTTCCCGGCCTTGCGCACCGGCACGAAGCCGATCCCGGCCTGTACGGCCACCGGAGCCGCGAGGATGAACCCGCGCGCCTCCAGCCCGACGATCTTCGTCGCCCCGTACCGGCCGGCCAGCGCCACCAGCGCGTCCGTCAGTGCCGCGAAGGCCTTCGGATCCGCCAGCAGCGGAGTGATGTCCTTGAACACCACGCCCGGCTTCGGGTAGTCCGCCACGTCCTTGATCCGGCTGAGCAGCAGCTCGCGCACGTCCTCGGACAGCGGCGACGCCGTCACCGGCGCCGCCCCGGCTGCCGGCCCTGGGCCACGACCTGCGGCTCGTCCTCACCGGCGCCCTCGCCGTCGGCGCTCTCGCCCTTCGCGGCCGCGGCCGACCGCTTCGCGAGCACCCGCTTCTTCAGGGCCTTCATCGCCGGCTCGCGCTCCTTGAGGTCGACGACCAGCGGGGTCGCGATGAAGATCGAGGAGTACGCGCCGGCCGCGAGGCCGACGAACAGCGACAGCGAGATGTCGTTCAGCATGCCGGCGTCCAGCAGGCCGCCGCCGATGAACAGCAGGGCCGCGACCGGGAGCAGCGCCACGACCGTGGTGTTGATCGAGCGGACCAGCGTGCCGTTGATGCTGCGGTTGGCGATCTCGCTGTACGTGAAGCGGGTCTGCTTGGTGATGTCCTTCGACCCCTCCTTGAGACCGTCGAAGACGACGACGGTGTCGTAGAGCGAGTAACCGAGGATCGTCAGCAGACCGATGACCGTACCCGGGGTGACCTCGAAGCCGACCAGCGCGTAGATGCCGACGGTGATCGTGAGGTCGTGGATCAGGGCGATCAGCGCCGCGACCGCCATCCGCCACTCGAAGGCGATGGCCAGGTAGATCACCACGAGGACCATGAAGATGCCGAGGCCGGTCCAGGCCTTGTTGGCGATCTGCTCGCCCCAGCTGGGGCCGACCAGGTCCGCGTTGATGTCGGCCTCGGTGACCTTGAGGTCGGTGGCGAGCTGCTTCTTCACCGCGGTCGCGGCGTCGGTGTCCAGACCGGAGATCTGGATCCGCAGGCCGCCGGTGCCGAGCTCCTGGACGATCGCGTCGTGGCCCGAGGCCTGCTCCGCGTCCTCGGTCGCCTTGGCGACGGAGACGGCCGTCTTCGGGGTCGTGAAGACGGCACCGCCCTTGAACTCGATGCCCATGTTGAGGCCCTGAACGGCCAGGGCCGCGATCGCCGTGATGGTGATCAGGATGGAAACGCCGTACCAGATGAAGCGCTTGCCGACGAAGTCGTAGCCGACCTCACCGCGGTACAGCCTGGCGCCGAGATCTCCCAGCTTCGACATCTCTCACGCCTCCTTTGCGTCGACGGGGGCGGGTGCGGCGGTGCGGCGGGACCGGCGCAGCGGCGGCTTGGCGCCAAGCCGCTTCGGGTCCAGCCCGGACCACGGGTGACCGCTGGCGAAGAACTTCGTACGCGCCAGCAGCGTCATGATCGGCTTGGTGAAGAGGAACACCACGACCACGTCGAGCAGGGTGGTGAGACCCAGCGTGAAGGCGAAGCCCTGCACCTTTCCGACCGTGACGATGAACAGCACCGCGGCGGCCAGGAACGACACGAAGTCGGAGACCAGGATGGTGCGCCGGGCCCGCGGCCAGGCGCGCTCGACGGCCGGACGCAGGGTGCGGCCCTCGCGGATCTCGTCGCGGATGCGTTCGAAGTAGACGATGAACGAGTCCGCTGTGATGCCGATCGCGACGATCGCACCGCAGACGGCGGGCAGGTTCAGCGCGAAGCCGATGCCCTTTCCGAGCAGCGCCATGATCGTGTAGGTCAGGATCGCGGAGACCAGGAGGCTGATGATGGCGACGAAGGCCAGGCCCCGGTAGTACACCAGCAGGTAGATCACCACGAGCAGCAGGCCGATGGCGCCGGCGATCAGGCCGGCCTTCAGCTGCTCGCCGCCGAGCGCGGCCGTGACGGTGGTGACGCTGTCCTCGCTGAAGGAGAGCGGCAGGGCGCCGTACGAGAGCATGTTGCCCAGGTCCTGCGCGGACTGCTGGGTGAAGCCGCCGGAGATCTCGGCGTTGCCGCCGGTCAGCGCCTGGCTGACGGACGGGTCGGAGATGACCTGGCCGTCGAGCACGATCGCGAACTGGTTCTGCGGGGCCTGCTTGGTGGCGAGCTCACCGGTGATCTTGGCGAACTTGTCGGCGCCCTTGTCGGTGAACTGCATCGTGACGATCCACATGCCGCGCTGCGGGTCGATCTGGCCCTTGGCGTCCTTGACGTCCTGGCCGTCGACCTGGGCGGGACCGAGGATCCACTTGCCCCAGGCGGCGCCGCGCTGGCCACAGGCGACCATCGGCTCTTCGGGCTTGACGCCCTTGCCGGCGGCCGCGCGCTGCTCCTCGTTGGTGCAGTCCAGCTTGGCGAAGGCCTCCTGCAGGCCCGCGGCGGCGGTGTCCTCGCCGGTCGGGGGCGTGGAGGGCGACGGTGCGCCCGATGCCGAGCCCGACGGGGTCGGAGCGGCCTTGCTGTCGTCTGCCTTCTTCGACTCGCTACCCGAGGGGGTGGGAGTGGGGGCGTTCGGGGCCTTGAGGGCCTCGCTGAGCGCACGGCCCTGGGAAGTGGCGCTGGACGACGGGGTGGCCGACGGGGACTTGCCGTCCTCGGCCTTGGGGGCGCCGGAGCCGCTCGCGGAGGGGCTCGGGCTCTGGGTGCCCTCGGGCGCGGCGGGGGCGCCGTCGGCGAAGGCGAGGACCGGGCGGAAGTACAGCTGGGCGGTGGTACCGACCTGCTCGCGCGCCTGCTGCTCGTTCGTCCCCTTGGGGATGTTCACGATGATGTGGTCGCGGCCCTGCGTCTGGACCTCGGCCTCCGACACGCCGAGACCGTTGACGCGGCGCTCGATGATGCCGACCGCCGTGTTCATGTTGGTCTCGTTGATCGCGTCCGGCTTGCCGGGCTCGCTCTTGGCCTTGAGCGTGATGCTCGTGCCGCCGGCGAGGTCGATGCCCAGCCGGGGAGTCGTCTGCTTGGAGAGGAACATCCCCGCGGTGAGCGCCACCATCGCGATCAGGATGATCGCCAGGGCACGCCCCGGCCTCCCCTGAGCCCCCGTGGGCCGCCGGCCCTTCTTCGGTGCTGCCACCTTGTCGTTTCTCCCTGTCCAACCGCCCCGCGCCGGGTCAGCGCGCGGACGGCCACGAAATGTGTGGTGGGGACCCCTGCCCCCCGCAGAAGTGGGTCGCTGCCCGGGACCGCGACGGCCGCCGATCAGGCGCCCTCGCGGTCCCCGGCCCGTGCGCTACTTCGCGCCGGGCTCGCCGTCCGCCTTGCCGTCCTTGGGCTCGTCGCCCTTGGGCTCGTCGTCCTTCGGCTCGTCCTTCTTGCCGAGGTCGAGCTTGGGGGCCGCGTCCTGGTCCTTCTCGGTGAGCGAGGAGGCGTCGTCGGGGACGACCGGCGTGTCGATGGTCAGATCATCGGTGGTGCCGTGGACGATGCGGTTGTATTCCGCGTCCTCCAGGACGGCGCCGATGGAGTTCTTCGCGTAGATCGCGTGGACGCCGGGAGCCACCTCGAGGGTGACGGTGTCGTCGCCGATCTCCTTCACCGTGGCGTACATGCCGCCGATGGTGCGGACCCCGGTGCCGGGCGTCATCTGGTCGCGCATCTGCGCGGCCGCCTGCTGCTTCTTCTTCGCGGAGCGGGTCATCAGGAACATCGCCCCGATGAGCACGATGAACGGGAGGAGTGTCACGAGATTCACGGGACGGAGATCCTTCGCACGACCGCACGCGGACGGCGGCCATTTCTACGGGGGTGGGCATGCCGACCCGAAAGGTCGGCATCGGCGGAGTCTAGGCGAGTCCGCACCGATGGAACAACGCCCAGCATGGCACCGCAGTTCCTGAGGGTGCGAACGTCCGCGCCGTCAGGCCCCGAACAAGCCCTGTTGTCCGCTTGATCCGCTCCCGTGCTGCTGGGGCGGGACGAGTCCCAGGTGGGACCAGGCGGCGGGGGTCGCGACCCGGCCCCTGGGGGTGCGCGCGAGCAGGCCCTCGCGGACGAGGAAGGGCTCGGCGACCTCCTCGACGGTCTCCCGCTCCTCGCCGACGGCGACGGCGAGCGTGGACAGGCCCACGGGCCCGCCGCCGAAGAGCTTGAGCAGCGCCTCCAGGACGGCCCGGTCCAGCCGGTCGAGCCCGCGCGCGTCCACCTCGTACACCTGCAGGGCGGTGCCGGCCACCTCGCGGTTGACCACGCCGTCGGCGCGGACCTGGGCGTAGTCGCGGACGCGGCGCAGCAGCCGGTTGGCGATGCGCGGGGTGCCGCGGGAGCGGCCGGCGATCTCGGCGGCGCCGGCGGTGTCGATCTCGACGTCGAGGAGGCGGGCGGAGCGGTGGATGACGCGCTCCAGCTCCTCGGGGGCGTAGAACTCCATGTGCCCGGTGAAGCCGAAGCGGTCGCGCAGCGGGGGCGGCAGCAGGCCGGCCCGGGTGGTGGCGCCGACCAGGGTGAACGGGGGCAGCTCCAGCGGGATCGCGGTGGCCCCGGGGCCCTTGCCGACGATCACGTCGACGCGGAAGTCCTCCATGGCCATGTAGAGCATCTCCTCGGCGGGCCGGGACATGCGGTGGATCTCGTCGAGGAAGAGCACCTCGCCCTCCTGGAGGGAGGAGAGGATGGCGGCGAGGTCGCCGGCGTGCTGGATGGCGGGGCCGGAGGTGATGCGGATGGGCGCGCCCATCTCGGCCGCGATGATCATCGAGAGGGTGGTCTTGCCGAGGCCGGGGGCGCCGGAGAGCAGGACGTGGTCGGCGGTGGCGCCGCGCTGCCTGGCCGCCTTGAGGACGAGGTCCAGCTGCTGGCGGACCTTCTCCTGGCCGACGAACTCCTCGAGGTCCTTGGGACGCAGCGCCGCCTCGACGGCGGTGTCCTCCCCGTCAGCGGCCGGCGCGACAATGCGGTCGCTCTCGTCGTCCCAGTTCACGGTGTCAGTCTGCCTTCTCGGTTCGTACGGTGCGTCGTCGGGTGCGGCCGGGTCCCTGCGGGGCTTTCCCCCACCCCGCCCTTTCGCCGTTTCCCGGGCTCCGCCCGGACCCGCGCCTCAAACGCCGGCGGGGCTGGCTATGGCTCATGCCGTCCGCTCGGTGCGGCTGGATGGCCCACAGGGGCCGTTGCACGCTCAGGCCGGCAAATCCAGCCCCTCCGGCGTTTGAGGAGCGGGGTCTGGGGCGGAGCCCCGGCAGCGGCCCCGCACCGACCTCACCGGGCCCGGTTCAAGGACTGGAGGGCGGCTCGCAGGAGCTGGGGAACGGGGGCCGAGCCGCCGGCGGCGATGGCGGCTTCGGCCTGCGGCGTCACGGTCGCCACCGCCTCCTCCGCATCGCGCGACGCGTAGCCCAGGCCGATCAGGGCCGCGGCCAGCTGCTCCGTCCACGGCGCCGGACCCGACGCGGCGGCCCGCTGCGCCCCCACCAGGCCGCTCGAACCGAGCGGGGCCCCCAGCTTGTCCTTGAGGTCCAGCAGCAGCTTCTGCGCGCCCTTCTTGCCGATCCCCGGCACCGCCGTCAGCGCCTTCTCGTCACCGGTCGCGACGGCCGTCCGCAGAGCGTCCGGGCTGTGCACCCCGAGCATCGCCTGGGCCAGCCTCGGACCGACCCCGCTCGCGGTCTGGAGCAGTTCGAAGACCTGCCGCTCGTCGTCGTCGGCGAAGCCGTACAGCGTGAGCGAGTCCTCCCGCACGACCAGGGAGGTCGCCAGCCGCGCCTGCTCGCCCGTCCGCAGGCCCGCGATGGTGTTCGGCGTGCACTGCACGGCCATGCCCACTCCCCCGACCTCGATCACGGCCTGGGTGGGGGCGAGAGCGGCGACGGAGCCGCTGACGAAGGCGATCATCGGGTACGGCCTTTCGAGCCTGAGGCGTGCAGGGCGACCGCCTCTTGGAGTCGGTTCTGGGCGGGGGCCCGCCAGATGTGACAGATGGCCAGGGCGAGGGCATCGGCGGCATCGGCCGGCTTCGGCGGTGCGTCCAGCCTGAGCAGGCGGGTCACCATGGCTCCGACCTGGGCCTTGTCCGCGCGGCCGCTGCCGGTGACGGCGGCCTTGACCTCGCTCGGCGTGTGCAGGGCGACCGGTATCCCGCGCCGGGCCGCGCACAGCATGGCGACGGCACTCGCCTGGGCGGTGCCCATCACGGTGCTCACGTTGTGCTGGCTGAACACCCGTTCCACGGCGACGACTTCGGGGCGGTGCGTGTCGAGCCATTCCTCGATGCCCTGCTCGATGGCGACGAGGCGGTCGCCCAACTCCGCGTCCGCGGGCGTCCGTACGACCCCCACCCCGAGCATGGCCAGGGGGCGGCCGGCGACTCCTTCGACGACGCCGATGCCGCATCGCGTCAGCCCCGGGTCCACGCCGAGTACGCGCATCCCGCCCCCATCCTCGATCACATGTCCGTGTTCGTGCAGGGTATCGGGACCCACTGACAATGCGGCCAAAGCGACGGGCCGACAGGGTGTGTCCTGTCGGCCCGTCGTGGAATCTGCGCCCGGATCAGGCGTCGACCTTCTCCATGACCTCGTCCGAGACGTCGAAGTTGGCGAAGACGTTCTGCACGTCGTCGCTGTCCTCCAGCGCGTCGATCAGCTTGAAGATCTTGCGCGCGCCCTCTTCGTCCAGCTCGACCTGCATCGAGGGGACGAAGCTGGCCTCGGCCGAGTCGTAGTCGATGCCGGCTTCCTGGAGGGCGGTACGGACCGCGACCAGGTCGGTGGCCTCGCTGATGACCTCGAAGGACTCGCCGATGTCGTTGACCTCTTCGGCGCCGGCCTCGAGCACGGACTCCAGGACGTCGTCCTCGGACAGTTCACCCTTGGGGAGGACGACGACGCCCTTGCGGTTGAACAGGTACGAGACCGAGCCGGGGTCGGCCATCGAGCCGCCGTTGCGGGTCATGGCGACCCGCACGTCGGAGGCGGCGCGGTTGCGGTTGTCGGTGAGGCACTCGATGAGCACCGCGACGCCGTTCGGGCCGTAGCCCTCGTACATGATCGTCTCGTAGTCGGCGCCGCCGGCCTCGAGACCGCCGCCGCGCTTGACCGCGGAGTCGATGTTCTTGTTCGGGACCGAGCTCTTCTTCGCCTTCTGGATGGCGTCGAACAGCGTCGGGTTGCCGTCGATGTCGGCGCCGCCCATCCGGGCCGCGACCTCGATGTTCTTGATCAGCTTCGCGAAGAGCTTGCCGCGCTTGGCATCGATCACGGCCTTCTTGTGCTTCGTCGTAGCCCATTTAGAGTGGCCGGACATCCGCCTGTCTCCTTCGCGTAACCAACAGTGTTCGTCTCCGATCCTACCGGGACCTGTTTACAGCCCCGCGCGCACCATGTCGACGAAGTACGCGTGGACTCGGTCGTCACCCGTCAGCTCGGGGTGGAACGACGTCGCGAGGACGTTGCCCTGGCGGACGGCGACCGTGTGGCCGTCGTACGTGGCGAGGACCTCGGCGGCGGCGCCGACGGACTCGACCCAGGGGGCGCGGATGAAGACGCCCTGGACCGGGCCGCCCTCCACGCCCGCGAAGTCGATCTCGGCCTCGAAGGACTCGTTCTGGCGGCCGAAGGCGTTGCGGCGCACGATCATGTCGATGCCGCCCAGGGTCTCCTGGTCCTCACGGCCGTCCAGGAGCTTGTCGGCGAGCATGATCATGCCGGCGCAGGTGCCGTACACGGGCATGCCGGCGGCCACGCGCTCGCGCAGCGGCTCCAGCATGCCGAACAGCACGGCGAGCTTCGACATGGTCGTGGACTCGCCGCCGGGGATCACCAGGGCGTCGACCTCGGCGAGCTCCTCGGGACGCCGGACCGGCCTGGCCACGGCGTCCGCCGCGGCCAGGGCGATCAGGTGCTCCCGTACGTCGCCCTGGAGGGCCAGGACACCAATCACGGGGGTGGTCATGGCAGCGACTACCAGCCGCGGTTGGCGTAGCGCTCGGCCTCGGGGAGGGTGTCGCAGTTGATGCCGACCATGGCCTCGCCCAGGTTGCGGGACGCGTCCGCGATGATCTTCGGGTCGTCGTAGAAGGTGGTGGCCTTCACGATGGCGGCGGCGCGCTTGGCCGGGTCGCCCGACTTGAAGATGCCGGAGCCGACGAAGACGCCCTCGGCACCGAGCTGGCGCATCAGGGCGGCGTCGGCCGGGGTGGCGACGCCACCGGCGGAGAACAGGACGACCGGGAGCTTGCCGAGCTCGGCGACCTCCTTGACGAGCTCGTACGGGGCGCGCAGCTCCTTGGCGGCGGCGAACAGCTCGTTGTTGTCGTAGCCGCGCAGGCGGGCGATCTCGTTCTTGATCTGGCGCAGGTGGCGGACGGCCTCGACGACGTTGCCGGTGCCGGCCTCGCCCTTCGAGCGGATCATGGCCGCGCCCTCGGCGATGCGGCGCAGGGCCTCGCCCAGGTTGGTGGCGCCGCAGACGAAGGGGGTGGTGAAGGCCCACTTGTCGGAGTGGTTGACCTCGTCGGCCGGGGTCAGGACCTCGGACTCGTCGATGTAGTCGACGCCGAGGGACTGCAGGACCTGGGCCTCGACGAAGTGGCCGATGCGGGACTTGGCCATGACGGGGATCGAGACGGCCTCGATGATCTCTTCGATCATGTTCGGGTCCGACATGCGCGCCACGCCGCCGTCCTTGCGGATGTCGGCGGGGACCCGCTCGAGGGCCATGACGGCCACGGCGCCGGCGTCCTCGGCGATCTTCGCCTGCTCGGCGTTGACCACGTCCATGATCACGCCGCCCTTGAGCTGCTCGGCCATGCCGCGCTTGACGCGCGAGGTGCCGATGGCCGACTCAGCGGACTGGGGGGTGGTGGGAAGCGTGCTCACGGATTGACCTCACTCGAAAGGAAGACGGGTGCTACTGGTACTACTCCTCCGAGCAAACCCCACGGACCAGTCCACTACAAGGGCCAATGTGGAGCCAGTGGCCTCTCCATTTGTCCCCGGCGGCCCTGGCGGGTCCCCGGCCGATCAGACCGGCCGCTCCGCCAGGTCCACCGGAGGCTCATCGTCCATTTCAAAGGCCAGCGGGAAGGGCGCGTGCCCGGCCAGCCGGAACCAGCGGACCTTGCGGTGCCTGCGCAGGGCCCGCGCGGCCCGTACGGCGTCGTTGTGGAACCGGCGCGCCATGGGCACCCTCCGTACGGCGGCCGCCAGCTCCTCGGCGGCCTCCGCCCCGCCCGGCGCGGCCTTCAGCACCTCGACCTGGTCGGCGTCGGCGAACACCGCGCGCAGCGCCTGGCTGAGCTCGCTCTCGGCGACCTCCCGGTGCTCCTCCTCGGCCTGCCGCGCGGCGTGCGCGGACTGGTACAGCACGAGGGAGGACGCGGGGTCGAGCACTCCGGAGGTGGCCACCTCCACGACGACGGAGGCCCGCCGTACGAGCTGCGCGTCCAGCGCGGCCCGGGCGGCGTCCATCCGCGAGTGCAGCCGGTCGAGCCGGCCGGCGGTCCAGCTGAGGTAGACCCCGATGACACCGAGCGCCAGGGCAATCCAGACAAGGGTTTCGATCACGGGCCGCGACACTACCCTTCCCGGCGGGCCGCCTGCTCCCCCGGCCTCGTGAGGGCCCGGCGGGGCCCGTGCCGGTCAGGCGGACGGGCCCGTGCCGGTCAGGCGGAGGCGTCGCGGGAGAAGCCGAGGCGGGTGCGCAGGGGGACGCGTTCGTCGGCGGCGACCGCCGCCGCGCCGTCCGTCACGGTCTCGTAGACCGCGAGGATGTCCGCGCCGACCGTGGACCAGTCGAAGCGGCGGACGTGCGCCGAGCCGCGGGCGCTCAGCTCCGCGCGGCGGGCCGGGTCGCGCAGCAGGGCGATCGCACCGTCCGCGAGGGCGTCGGCGTTCTCGTTCGTGAAGAGGTCGCCCGCGCCGCCCTGGTCCAGGACCTGCGCGAAGGCGTCCAGGTCGGACGCCAGGACCGTCGCGCCCGCCGAGAGGGCCTCGACCAGGATGATGCCGAAGCTCTCGCCGCCGGTGTTCGGGGCCACGTACACGTCGACGCTGCGCAGCAGCCTCGCCTTGTCCTCGTCCGAGACCATGCCGAGGAACTCGACCCGGGAGCGGAGCTCGGCCGGCAGGGAGGCCACCGCCTCCTCCTCGTCACCGCGGCCCGCGACGAGCAGCCGTACGTCCGGGCAGGCCGCCGCGATCTTCGGGAAGGCGGCCATCAGCACGGGAAGCCCCTTGCGCGGCTCGTCGATGCGGCCGATGAAGCCCAGGGTCTGGCCCGACCAGTCGGGATTGGGCTCCGCGGCCGCGAAGAAGTCCACGTCCACGCCGTTGGGGATGACGACCGCGTCGCCGCCCAGGTGTTCCACGAGCGTGCGCCGGGCGTACTCGCTCACCGCGATCCGCGCGCTGATCTTCTCCAGGGCCGGCTGGAGGATCGGGTACGCGGCGATCATCGCCCGCGAGCGCGGGTTCGAGGTGTGGAAGGTCGCCACGATCGGGCCCTGCGCCGCCCAGCAGGACAGCAGCCCCAGCGAGGGCGAGGCCGGTTCGTGGATGTGGATGACGTCGAAGGTCCCGTCGTGCAGCCAGCGCCGCACCCGGGCGGCGGAGAGGAAGCCGAAGTTGAGGCGGGCGACGGAGCCGTTGTACGGGACCGGCACGGCGCGGCCCGCCGAGACGACGTACGGCGGCAGCGGGGTCTCGTCGTCCGCCGGGGCCAGCACCGACACGTCGTGGCCGAGGCGGATCAGGTGCTCGGCGAGGTCCCGGATGTGGAACTGGACGCCGCCCGGCACGTCCCACGAGTACGGGCACACGATGCCGATCTTCACTACGGGCTCTCCCCCTGGTCGGTCAGGTCGTCCAGCCACAGCCGCTGCAGCATGTGCCAGTCCTCCGGGTGCTCGGCGATGCCCGACGCGAAGGCGTCCGCCACCGCCTGGGTCATGGCGGCGGTCCTCTCGATCCGGGTGCCGCTCTGGGGCACCGCCACCTCGGGGTGGATCCGGCCGTACATCTTCGGCGAGTCCCCGTAGTAGAGGGTCGCCGGGAGCAGCACCGCCCCCGTCTGCTGCGCCAGCAGCGCCGGCCCGGCCGGCATGCGCGCCGTGGCGCCGAAGAACTCCACCTCGATCCCGGAGGCCGACAGGTCGCGGTCCGCGACCAGGCAGACCAGGCCGCCCGCGCGGAGCCGGCGGGCGAGGGTGCCGAAGGCGGCGCCCCCGCTGTGCGGCAGGACCTCCATGCCGAGGCTCTCGCGGTAGGCCACGAAGCGGTCGTAGAGGCTCTCGGGCTTGAGCCGCTCGGCGACCGTGGTGAACGGCACGCCGATGTGGCCGATGGCCCAGGCCCCGGCGAGGTCCCAGTTGGCCAGGTGCGGCAGGGCGACGACGACCCCGCGCCCGGAGGCGAGGGCCTCCCGGAGGATGTGCTCGTCCTTCATCTCGACGTCCGAGCCGAACCGGCCCGGGTCCATGGCCGGCAGCCGGAAGGATTCCATCCAGTACCGCATGTAGGAGCGCATGCCCGCGTGCGACAGCTCGCGCAGCCGCTCCGGGGTCGCGTCCGGCACCACCCGGGCCAGGTTGGACTCCAGGCGCAGCACGCTCTTGCCGCGCCGCTTCCACGCCACGTCCGCGATCTTGCGGCCCAGGGCCACCGCGGCCGGTTCCGGGAGCTTCTTCACTCCGGCCCAGCCGAGCCCGTACAGCCCGTCGACCAGCTTGTCCCGCGCCGCGCCCATCACGCCGCGCCGCCCTCGGCGGCGGCCGCCGCGGCGTCCGCCTCGGCCGACTCGCGGCGCACGGTGACCACCCGCTGAATCAGCGTGACGAGCGAGCCGGCCGCCACGATCCACAGGGCGATCGGCAGCAGCACTCCGATCCAGGACGGCACTCCGAAGGTCTGCAGCCCGGACAGGCCGGCCGCGACCAGCGAGATCACCAGCCGCTCGGCGCGCTCGATCAGTCCGTTGACGGCGACCGGCAGGCCGATCGACTCGCCGCGGGCCTTCGTGTACGAGACCACCTGGCCGCTGGCCAGGCAGAAGATCGCCACGGCGCACAGGGCGTTGTCGTTCCCGGAGCCCGCGTACCAGAGCGCGAGTCCGCCGAAGATCGCCGCGTCCGCCACCCGGTCGAGGGTGGAGTCGAGGAAGGCGCCCCACCGGCTGGAGACGCCGGCCTGGCGGGCCATGTTCCCGTCCACCAGGTCGGAGAAGACGAAGAGGGTGATGGTGATCGTGCCCCAGAAGAACTCGCCCCGGGGGAAGAAGACCAGCGCTCCCGCCACCACTCCGGCCGTGCCGATCAGGGTGACCGCGTCCGGGCTCACCCCCCGCCGGAGCAGAAAAGCGGCGAATGGCGTGAGAACACGCGTGAAGAATGCACGCGCGTACTTGTTCAGCATGGCCTTCCCGGAGGGTCGGTGGGCCGCACGGCCACCACGGCCACCGGCTGGCCCATCGTAGCCAGCACGCCGCCCCCCGCACGCCGCGCACCCACCGGTTCGCGCCGCGTAAGACGTACGTCACGTTCCGGACCGCGTCCCGCCGCCCTCCGGTACGACGTATGGACGCGGTGTGACACCAGTGCAAAGCTCGAAGAGCCCCCTTTCCGTCCTCGAGGCATCGCAGGAATCCACCCTCCTCACCGTCACCACCGGGAGGCACGAGAATCATGGGAGCCACACACCAAGCCGGAGCCGCCGGCAGGGCACTGACGGCCGACCGCCCCTCCTCCGTACGGAACGTCGTGCTGGTCGGCCACAGCGGATCCGGCAAGACCACGCTGGTCGAAGCGCTCGCCCTGACCGCCGGAGCGGTCAACCGGGCGGGCCGGGTCGAGGACGGTGCCACGGTCTCCGACTACGACGAGATCGAGCACCGCCGACAACGCTCCGTCCAGCTGTCCCTCGTCCCCGTCGAATGGGGCGGAATCAAGATCAACATTCTGGACACCCCCGGATACGCCGACTTCGTCGGAGAGCTCAGGGCCGGTCTGCGCGCCGCGGACGCGGCCCTTTTCGTCGTCTCGGCCTCCGACGGGATCGACGGCGCCACCCGCATGGTCTGGGACGAGTGCGAGGCCGTCAGCATGCCGCGCGCCATCGTCGTCACGCACCTGGAGGCCGCCCGCGCCGACTACGCGCAGATGGCCGGCATCTGCGGCGAGATCTTCGGCGCCGACGACCCCGACGCCGTGATCCCGCTCTACCTCCCCCTGCACGGCCCCGCCGGCCCTGACGGCCACGCCCCCGTGTCCGGCCTGCTCGGCCTGCTCTCCCAGCGCGTGTACGAGTACACCTCCGGCGAACGCGTCGAACGCGATCCGGACCCCGCCGAGCTCGCCCTCATCTCCGGCGCCCGCTCCCGCCTCATCGAGGGGATCATCGCGGAGAGCGAGGACGAGAGCCTCATGGACCGCTACCTGGGCGGCGAGGACATCGACGTCAAGACCCTCGTCGACGACCTGGAGCGCGCCGTGGCCCGCGGCACCTTCCACCCCGTCCTGATGGCGGCCCCCGCCGCCGACGGCGCCAGGCAGGGCCTGGGCACCGTGGAGCTCCTCGAGCTGATCACCGGCGGCTTCCCCACCCCGCTGGAGCGCCCCGCCCTCGGCGTCACCACCCCGGACGGCTCCCCCCGCCCCGCCCTGACCTGCGATCCGGCCGGCCCCCTGCTCGCCGAGGTCGTCAAGACCTCCTCCGACCCCTACGTCGGCCGCGTCTCCCTCGTACGCGTCTTCTCCGGCACCCTGCACCCCGAGGAGACCGTCCACGTCTCGGGCCACGGCCTCGCCGACCGCGGACACGAGGACCACGATCTGGACGAGCGGATCGGCGCCCTCAGCTCCCCCTTCGGCAAACAGCAGCGCCCCCTCGCCCGGTGCATCGCCGGCGACCTCGCCTGCGTGGCCAAACTGACCCGCGCCGAGACCGGAGACACCCTCTCCGCCAAGGACGACCCGCTCCTCATGGAGCCCTGGGCCATGCCCGATCCGCTGCTCCCCCTCGCCATCGAGGCCCACAGCAAGGCCGACGAGGACAAGCTCTCGCAGGGCCTGGCCCGCCTCGTCGCCGAGGACCCGACCATGCGCCTGGAGCAGAACCCGCACACCCACCAGGTCGTGCTGTGGTGCCTCGGCGAGGCCCACCAGGACCTCGCGCTGGAGCGGCTGCGCACCCGCTACGGCGTCCAGGTCGACCCGGTGCCCCACAAGGTGAGCCTGCGCGAGACCTTCGGGGCGAAGGCGGCGGGCCGCGGCCGGCACGTCAAGCAGTCCGGCGGACACGGCCAGTTCGCCATCTGCGAGATCGAGGTGGAGCCCCTGCCGCCCGGCAGCGGCATCGAGTTCGTCGACAAGGTCGTCGGCGGCGCCGTACCGCGCCAGTTCATCCCGTCCGTGGAGAAGGGCGTCCGCACCCAGGCCGCCCGGGGGGTCGCGGCCGGATATCCGCTGGTCGACGTGCGCATCACCCTCCTCGACGGCAAGGCGCACTCGGTGGACTCCTCCGACGCCGCCTTCCAGACCGCCGGCGCGCTCGCCCTGCGCGAGGCCGCCGTCGAGGCCCGCATCCACCTGCTGGAACCCGTCGCAGAGCTCGCCGTCGTGATCCCCGACGAGTACGTGGGCCCCGTGATGAGCGACCTCGCGGGCCGCCGCGGCCGGGTCGTGGGCAGCGAACAGGCGGGGGCGGGGCGCACCCGGGTCCGCGCCGAGATCCCCGAGATCGAGATCGGCCGCTACGCGGTCGAGCTGCGCTCCGTCTCGCACGGCACCGGCCGGTTCGCCCGCAGTTACGCCCGCCACGAACCCATGCCGCCCCAGATCGCGGAGAAGGTGCGCGAACAGACGGAGAAGGGAACGTAGTTGACATGACGTCGGGAGACGCCGCCCACCCAACCCTGTTGCGGTGGGCGGCATTTCCCTGTCCCATGACCATGGGGTGAGATCGCCCGATAGGCTCATCGGCGCACCAAAGAGCACGAACGCACAGCGATGGGGGCAGCGGTGGCGGACGACGGATTCGACTTCAGGCCCGGGGCGCAGATCCCGCTCCAGGGCGGCGGGGGACAGACGGCGGCGACCAACGCACTGGCCTCCGCCGCGTACCGCGACGGCGGCAAGGACACCAAGCTGGAGTCCATACTCAAGGCCACCAGCGAGAACCACCCCGCCACGGTCAAGCCGCCGAAGATCTCCCTCTTCGAGCCGAACCTCGGCGAGGCGTTCTGCCGCGCCGTCGAGGCCCGCACGCTGGCCCCCGGCCGCAAGCCCCTGATCCAGTCCTTCGGGACCGATCCGCAGACCGTCGTCGAGCACTGCCTGGCGGCCTCCCGCATCCGCAAGGAGCGCGACAAGAAGCTCCGCCTGATCATGCTGGTGTGCGGCGTGGTGTTCCTTCCGGGCCTGCTGCTGTGGCTCGGCCTGTTCCAGCTGCGCAAGACCCTGGCCTCGGGCGAGGGCAAGCGCTCGTCCTGGATCGGGACCGCGCTCCTGGTCGGGGTGGCGATCGTGGTGGCCGTGCTGATGTTCCGGCTGCCGTTCACCGGCTTCCTGGGCATCTACCTGCGCGGCATGATCATCGCCCCGGCCGTCGGATGGCTGTTCGCCCGCCGGATCTGCGAGTCCACGGCCGCCGACCTGCGCTCGCGCTGGGACGGGCTGCTGGCCGGGGACGGGATCGGCGCCAAGATCCCGGAGGCGGTACCGGGCAACCCCGACGAGAAGGCCCGTGAGGACCTGCGCCACCAGCTGGCCAAGCTGACCGCCGAGGACCGCAGCAACCACGTCTTCTACGCGGGCCCCAAGGGCATCCTCGGCATGGGGACCCGCTGGGGCAGCTGGCAGATGGCCGAGGAGCTCACCCCCAAGACGGAGGGGGCCGAGATCCACCCCTTCCGGAGCTGGGACGTCGTGCGCGCCGTCGACGCCGAGCTGCGCAAGCTGGAGCGCGGCCCGCTGCACACCGGCGGCTTCCCGACCGCGGCGATCCAGCACTGGATCGTCACCCCCATCGGCGAGGGCGCCGGCGAGGTGGCCCGTCCCACCGGCGAGAACACCGACAACTTCCTGATCAAACCGCACGAGATCACCCGGATCTGCAACGAGCAGCAGTTCAGCGCCGGCAACCGGCACTACCTGGGCATCCAGTACCCCCTGTGGGACGGCCAGCTGGTGATCACCATGCTGGTCACCGTCACCGTGCTCTACAAGACGCTGCGCGTGGACGTCACCGCGCACGCCCTGGGACCGGTGAACGGCCTGTTCACCACGAAATCGGCGGCCCCGGTGGTGGAGGTGCCCAAGAGCATCCGCTTCTGGGAGACCGTGGAGCGCCCGCTGCCGCTGGTGACCACGCAGGAGGTCGTCCGGCTGGCCGTGCGGGCCCCGCTCACCTGGTACCCGCCGGTCCTCGACTTCTTCGGCGGCAAGCTGGTCCTGCCCGAGCCGTTCGGGGTCCGGCACGTGTGGGCCGGATCGATGTGGCGCCACCGCTTCATGGCCGACGACGCGCTGCGGACCGTCGCTCCGGTCCTGCGCGCGGTGCACGCCGCCACCTTCAGGGTCCTGGAGGAGAACGGCGTCGACACCGACCGCTTCACCAACCGTTCCTCGATCATGAGCGGTCTGATCCAGGAGCCGGCACCGCGCAAGGCGGACGTGTACGACGCGTAGGTAGGCTGGGGGCGAGGCCTGGCCGGTCCCGGATCCGGAGGAGCGAGCGACCATGACCGAGCGCAAACCGCCTGGTGTGGACATCGAGTCCTGGGTGGACCGGCAGATCAGACAGGCCGCCGAGCGCGGCGACTTCGAGAACCTGCCGGGCTGGGGCAAGCCGCTGGCCTCGCTCGACACCCCCTACGACGAGCTGTGGTGGGTCAAGGGGAAGCTGCACCGCGAGGGGTTCTCCGCGCTGCCTCCGTCGCTCGCGCTGCGCAAGGAGGCCGAGGACGCGAGGGAGGCGGCCCTGGCGGCCCGCTCCGAGCGCCAGGCGCGGGACGTCCTCACCGCGATCAACGAGAAGATCCGCGCGGCCCTGCGCATGCCGCCGCAGGGCCCGCCCCTCAACCTCACGGAGTTCGACGTCGAGGCCGTGCTGCGCGAGTGGCGCGAGGCCCGCGCCGCGTAGCGCGGGAACGGTCAGTCGGTCGGCCAGGCCTCGGCGAGCATCTGGCGGGTGTCCGCGAGGAGTTGGGGCAGCACCTTGGTGTGGCCGACGACCGGCATGAAGTTCGTGTCCCCGCCCCAGCGCGGCACGATGTGCTGGTGCAGGTGCGCGGCGATGCCGGCTCCGGCGGCCGCGCCCTGGTTCATGCCGATGTTGAACCCGTGCGCTCCGGAGGCCTTGCGCAGCGCCGTCATGGCCCGCTTGGTGAGATCGGCCAGCTCGGCCGTCTCGGGCCCGTCGAGCTCGGTGTAGTCGGCGACGTGCCGGTACGGGACGACCATCAGGTGGCCGCCGTTGTACGGGTACAGGTTCAGCACCGCGTAGACGTGGCGGCCGCGGGCGACGATCAGGCCGTCCTCGTCGGACATCTCCGGAATCCCGCAGAAGGGACAGCCGTCCCCGGCCTCCGGGCCGGTCGGCTTGTTCTCCCCCTGGATGTAGGCCATCCGGTGGGGCGTCCACAGACGCTGGAACGCGTCCTGCGTGCCCACACCGATCTGCTGCTCCGGCTCAGTCGTCATGGCGGCAAGCATATGACCTCGCCTGCGCGTACGAGGAAGGCCCCCGGAAAGTGATCACTTTCCGGGGGCCCGCTCCCCGCCGTCAGACCTGGACGCGGTCCGCTACGACCTTGGCCAGCTTGGCCAGCGCCTCGTCCTTGGCGATGCCGTTCTCCTGCGAACCGTCGCGGTAGCGGAAGGAGACGGTGCCCGCGGCCATGTCCTCGTCACCGACGATGATCATGAAGGGGACCTTGAGCTTCTGGTGGTTGCGGATCTTCTTCTGCATCCGGTCCGAGGAGGCGTCCACCTCGACCCGCAGGCCCTGCTTCTTCGCCGCGGCGGCGAACTCCTGCAGGTACTCGACGTGCCCGTCGCCGATCGGGATGCCGACCGCCTGGACCGGGGCCAGCCACGGCGGCATGGCGCCCGCGTAGTGCTCCAGCAGGACGGCGAAGAACCGCTCGATCGAGCCGAACAGCGCGCGGTGGATCATGACCGGGCGCTGACGCGAGCCGTCCGGGGCGGTGTACTCGAGGTTGAACCGCTCCGGCAGGTTGAAGTCCAGCTGGACGGTCGACATCTGCCAGGTACGGCCGATGGCGTCCCGCGCCTGCACGGAGATCTTCGGGCCGTAGAAGGCCGCGCCGCCCGGGTCGGGGGTCAGCGGGAGGCCCTGCTTCTCGGCGACCTGCTGGAGGACGGCGGTGGCCTCCTCCCACACCTCGTCCGAGCCGACGAACTTCTCCGGGTCCTTGGTCGACAGCTCCAGGTAGAAGTCGGTCAGACCGTAGTCGCGCAGCAGGTTCAGCACGAAGGTGAGCGTGCGGTCGAGCTCCTCCGCCATCTGCTCACGGGTGCAGTAGATGTGCGCGTCGTCCTGGGTGAAGCCGCGGGCCCGGGTCAGGCCGTGCACGACGCCCGACTTCTCGTACCGGTACACGGTGCCGAACTCGAACAGGCGCAGCGGCAGTTCGCGGTAGGAGCGGCCGCGCGCGTCGAAGATCAGGTTGTGCATCGGGCAGTTCATGGGCTTGAGGTAGTAGTCGGTACCACCGTCGAGCTGCATGGGGGGGTACATGCCCTCCGCGTACCAGTCCAGGTGACCGCTCTTCTCGAAGAGCGCGCCCTTGGTGGCGTGCGGGGAGTAGACGAACTCGTAGCCCTCCTCCTCGTGCCGGCGGCGCGAGTAGTCCTCCATGGTCCGGCGGATGATGCCGCCGCGCGGGTGGAAGACGGCGAGGCCGGAGCCGATCTCGTCCGGGATGGAGAAGAGGTCGAGCTCGTTGCCGAGCTTGCGGTGGTCGCGCTTCTCGGCCTCGGCGAGGAAGTCGAGGTGGGCCTTCAGCTCCTCCTTCGACGGCCAGGCGGTGCCGTAGATGCGCTGGAGCATCGGGTTCTTCTCGCTGCCGCGCCAGTAGGCGGCCGCGTTGCGCATGAGCTTGAAGGCCGGGATGTTGCGGGTGGTGGGCAGGTGGGGACCGCGGCAGAGGTCCTTCCAGCACAGCTCGCCGGTCTTCGCGTCGAGGTTGTCGTAGATGGTCAGCTCGCCGCCGCCCACCTCGACGTTCGCGCCGTCGTCGGTGGACGCGGCGCCCTTGATGCCGATGAGCTCCAGCTTGTACGGCTCGTCGGCGAGCTCCTCGCGGGCGGCCTCGTCGGTGACCACGCGGCGGGCGAACCGCTGCCCGCGCTTCTGGATCTCCTGCATCTTCTTCTCGATGGCCTTCAGGTCCTCCGGGGTGAAGGGCCGGGCCACGTCGAAGTCGTAGTAGAAGCCGTTCTGGACCGGCGGGCCGATGCCCAGCTTGGCCTCGGGGAAGAGCTCCTGCACGGCCTGGGCCATCACGTGCGCGGTCGAGTGGCGCAGGATGTTCAGGCCGTCCTCGGAGGAGATCTCGACCGGCTCGACGCTCTCGCCGTCCTGCACCTCATAGGCGAGGTCCTTGAGCTCGCCCGCGACGCGCGCGGCGACGATGGTGCGCTCGCCGGCGAAGAGCTCCGCCGCCGTAGTGCCCGTGGCCACCACGCGCTCGTCCCGCTCGGAATCGCGTTGGATGATCACACGGACGTCTGACACCGGTCTCTCCTGACTCAGGGGGTGCGCGAGCGAACACTGCGCGCGTGAATCGTACCGAGCGGAGTGGCCGCGCCGCTAAACGGTTACCCGCCGGTCCGGCCCGGGGCCCCTCCGGCCCACCCGCCCGGGCCCCGGCCGCCCCCGCCCGGCCCCGGGCCGGAGGGCGCCGCCCGGGCCCGGCCGGGACGGACCCGGGCCCCTACACCCGGCGAGCGGGCGCCCGAGGGCCGGGGCAGGTCCGGGGGCCGGCGTCGGTAGCCTGGGGGGATGCCCGAACCGAGGATCCGCCCGCTGGACCTGACCGATGACGCCACCGCGGCCGACGTGCACCGGATCGGGCTGGCGGCGTACGCGGTGGAGGCGGAGCTGATCGGCTTCGACGGCATCCCGGCGCTGGGCGAGAGCCTCGGCCAGATGCGGGCGCACCCCTTGAACTGGGTCGGGGCGGTCTGCGAGGACGGGGAGGTCGCCGGCTTCCTCGCGTGGGAGGAGCACACCGGCGGCGTCGGCATCGACCGGCTCTGCGTGGCCCCGGCGTGGTTCCGCCGGGGCATCGCCTCCCGGCTGCTCCGCCACGCCCTGGCGGAGCTCTTCCCCGGCCGCCCCGTCACGGTCACCACGGGCGCGGCCAACACCCCCGCCGTGACCCTCTACGCACGGGCGGGCTTCACCCGCGGCCGGGACTTCTCCCCCGCCCCGGGCCTGACCATGGCGTCGTTCTCCGCCGGCCCCGCCCCCGCCGGCCCCTCCGGCGCTTGAGCAGCAGGGCAGGCCGACCTAGTCCTCGTCGCCCGGCAGCGCATCCGCAGGATCGAACGCGTCGTCCAGCGACTTCATCAGCCGGTCCCGCTCCACCTCGTCCAGCGGCACCGGCGCCACGTCCGCCGCGTCCGTGAGCCGGCGGAACCCGCCCCGCCGCTGGAGCCGCCCGCTGACCCGGACCGGCAGGCCCACCAGGTGTGCGTGGCCCGCCACCCGGTACGCCTCCTCGTCCAGCGCGACCCGGACGTACGGGATCTCCGCCCCCGCCAGGACCCGCAGCCGGACCGTGCCCCCGCCGCCCGCCGCCGAGCGCCGCATCCGCACCACCGCACCGGCGATCCGGACCTCCACGGCCGGCTCGGTCCGGGTGTAGCGGTCCGCGGCCTCGCGGAGCACCGGCAGGTCGCCGGGCGAGAACTCCACCGGCTCCGGCCGGGCCGCACACCCCGCCGGGACCCCCGCCGCCGGAGCCCAGGCCAGCGCGACCCGGGCCCCCTCGGAGCCGCGGACCAGCGCGATCAGCGCATCGGTGAGCTCGCGGCTGACCCCGGCCCGCACGGCCGCGTCGAAGGCCTCCATGCCGCCCGTGGCCCGCCGGTAGTCCACCGCCTCGCGGGCCGCGTGCAGCGCGTGGTGCAGCCGGGTCACCGTCCCCCGCCCGCCGTCCACCGGCACGAACGCGGTCAGCCGCCGGCCGCCGGGCGACGGCCCCACCAGCACCCCGTCCAGGGCCCGTTCGGCCTTCGCCCGGTGCCGGGCGCCGTAGTAGCCCGCCCGTTCCCGGTCGGCGAGGGCCCCGGCCAGCAGCAGCCGGCGGGCGGCCGAGCGCAGCTGTTCCTGCACCGTCCAGTCGGCCTCGCCCCGCAGCCCGTACGCCCCTTCGGGGATCTCCCGCTCCCAGCGGACCTCGTCGCTCGGCACGCTCAGCCCGTACAGCACCTCCCGCGCCGAGGGCACGGAACTGCGCGAGAGCGCGGTCAGCGCCTCCTCCAGCAGGTCCGCGCAGTCGGGGAAGGTCCGGCTCTCGGGGACGAGCAGGCTGGTGCCCCCGGTGCCCGAGGCGTGGGCGGCGGGCGGGGTCCAGCGCCCGTAGCGCCCGGCGGCCCCGCCGCGCCGCAGCCAGCCGTGCCGGTGCAGCAGCGCGCCCAGCACGGCCGGGTCCACGTGCCCGGGGTCGGGCGCGGCGGAGGCGAACTCCGGGGACGAGAGCGGTTCGAGGTGCGGTGCGTGCCAGTTCATCAGGGTGTCCCTCCCGACCCGACCCGGGTCATGATCTCGCACAGCGCACGGTCGTCGAAGATCCGCGAGGTCGGGATCCGCACGGTGGTCCGGCGCCGGCCGGTCACGGGGTGTCCGGCGAGGTTGGTCCAGTAGCAGCAGTGCCGCAGGTCGAGCCGGTCGTGTCCGGCGGCGAGCCACTGGTCGCGCTCCCGCGGCACGAGCATCACGACGAGGATCTTGTGGACGGCGACCGGGGTGCGGGCCAGCTTCACCAGGTGCTCGTTGTCCAGGGTGAATCCGAAGGTGGGCCCGGCCGGCCGCGGCGGTATCTGGTAGGTCGCCTTCAACTGCACCTTGATGGTGACCTCGTCGTCGACGACGTGCTCGGGGGCGCCGTGGCTGACGTGCCAGTCGATGCCGTTGTCCGGGAAGGGCTGGGACAGCGAGCAGCCGGCCGCGGCCGCGACGGCGTGCAGGTATCCCACCTGGAGGGTCTCCATGCAGGCGGTGGTGGCGAGTGTGCCGCGCAGCGGTCCGCTCCGTGCCTCGCCCGGCGTGCCGGTGCGCGGATCGATCCGCCCCGCCAGCACCCCGCCCTGTTCGGGCTGCGCGAGCGCCATGGCCGGCTCCCCATGCCTTGCGGGCTCTGCCGTGGGTGGGTGGTGGAGTGACGGCCGGTCATGTGCACGGCCCCCCATGGGTGTTGTCTCCGCACCCGGGTCACCGCAAACGGCGTACGGGGCAAACAGCCCGGGTATCACCGAAGCGGGCAAGGGTGGCGTGTGCCGGGTGCGCCCCATCTGCCGATCGGGGACGAGGAGTTCGCCATGACACGCTGGTACGAGGGCCCGCTGGCCGCATTCGACACGGAGACGACCGGAGTGGACGTCGAGGAGGACCGGATCGTGTCCGCCGCGCTCGTCGTGCAGGAGTGCGCGGGCGGACGGGTCCGCACCACGCGCTGGCTGGTCAATCCCGGCATCCCGGTGCCCCCGGGAGCCACGGAGGTGCACGGGCTGACCGATGAGCACCTGCAGCGCCACGGCCGCTGGCCGGCGCCGGTGGTGGAGGAGATAGCCCGCGGCCTCGGCGAGCAGCAGGTGGCGGGCCGGCCGGTGGTGGTGATGAACGCGCCGTTCGACCTGACGCTGCTGGACCGGGAGTTGCGCCGGCACCGGGCGTCGTCGCTGACGCGCTACCTGGACAGCCGGCCGCTGACGGTGCTGGATCCGCGGGTGCTGGACAAGCACCTGGACCGCTACCGAAAGGGCCGCCGGACGCTGACGGACCTGTGCGCGCACTACGGGATAGAGCTGGAGGGGGCGCACGACGCGGCGGCGGACGCGCTGGCCTCGCTGGAGCTGGTGCGGGCGGTGGGGCGCCGGTTCGCGGCGCGCCTGGAGCGGTTGTCGCCGGCCGAGCTGCACACCCTGCAGGCCGTGTGGCACGCGGCGCAGGCGCGGGGGCTCCAGGCGTGGTTCGCGCGGCAGGGGACGCCGGAAGCGGTGGATCCGCACTGGCCGCTGCGGCCGGGACTGTCGACGGCCGCGTAGGCCCGGCCCCTGCCGCCGCTGCGGGCGCCGGTGACACGGCCGCCGCTGCGGGCCGGTGCCACGGCCGCCGGTCGGGCAACGTCCCGCGCAGGGGCCGGACATGCGGAAGGCCGGCCCATCAGATGACGGACCGGCCTCTCCCGGTGGGCGATACTGGGATCGAACCAGTGACCCCTTCGGTGTGAACGAAGTGCTCTCCCGCTGAGCTAATCGCCCGGGAACGCACTGAACAATACAGAAGCCTTGGGGCTGGTTCAAACCGCTTCCGGCGGACCCCTGGCGGACCGTGCGTACTCAGGGCGGATCTGAGTACGCACACCCATGTCCCGACCGCGTGACGGGCGCCACACTGCGAACCATGAACACCCCTCTGCCGCCGGCCGAAGAGCTGGCGCTCATCGACCGTGAGCTGGCTCAACTCGATGCCCGGCGCCTGTACTTGCTGGGCCGCCGGGACTGGCTGCTGCGGCTGCCGATCCCTCCGGTCTGGGCCCCGGCGGCGCCCGCGCGGCCCACGGAGGCTTCGGCCCCGAGCGCCCAGAACGTCCTGCTCACCCTGGGCGCGGTGCTCCTGGCCGTGGCCGCGCTGGCCTTCACGCTGCTCAGCTGGGGGTCCCTCGGGATCGCCGGGCGGTCGGCGGTGCTGGCCGCGGTGACGGCGGCCGCGCTGGCCGCCCCCGCGGTGCTGCTGCGCCGCGGGCTGGCCTCGACGGCGGAGTCGGTGGCGGCGGTGGGTCTGCTGCTGACCGTGCTGGACGCGTACGCGCTGTACGCGGTCGGCATGCCGGGCACGGACGGCACGGCGTACGCGGCCGGGGCGGCGGCAGTGCTGGCGGCGGTGTGGGCCGGCTACGGCGCGGCCCTGCGCGGGTTGCGGATCCCGCTGCCCGCGGCGGTGCTGGCGGCGCAGTTCCCGCTGCCGCTGGCCGCGCTGGCCGCGCAGGCGGGGCCCTCCGAGCTCGGCTGGGCGCTGCTGGCGACGGCCGCGCTGGACACGGCGCTCGCGCTGCGGACCCGGGCGGCGGCCGTCCCGGCGGCGGTGCTGGGGGCGGGGGCGCTGCTGATCGGCGCGGCCGGGTCCTGGTCGGCGGCCTCGGCCGACGACGCGCTGGCCCCGGCGGGGCTGCTACTGGCGGGTGCCGCGCTGGGTACGGCGGCGGCGTGGCGCGAGCCGCGCGCGTGGCCCGCCGCCCTGGCGGGCGGCCTGGCGGCGGTGATCGCCCTGGGCGGGTTGGCGCGCCCCGGGCTGAACGACGCGGTCTCAGGGGGCGCTTGGGCGGTTCTGGCGCACCTGCTGGCGGCGCTCCCGCTGCTGGCGACGGTACGGGTACGCGCGCTCCCGGCGCCGGTACGGCGCGGGCTGGGCCTGGCGGGTGCGGTGGCGGCCGGCCTGGCGGCGCTGGCGGCCGCGTCGGCGGCGGCTTCGGCGCTCGCGGCGCGGGCCGGGGTGCTGGGCGAGGTGTGGGCGGCGACGGAGCCGGTCCGGGACCCGCTGTGGCCGGGGGCGGCGGTGCCGGTGACGCTGCTGGTCGCGGCGGGGGCGGCCGGGTGGCTGTCCCGGGCGTGGGAGCGACCGGAGCCGGCGGCGGTGGCGGTGGTCCTGGCCTGGGCGGGGCTGTTCGCGGCTCCGGAGCTGCTCGGCCTGCCGGTCGCGGCGGTGTTCGCCGTCCAGACGGCGGTGACGGGGGCCGCGGGCGTGCTCGCCCTGCGCTCCCCGGAGCGCGCGGCCGCGATCGCGGCCGCGGGATGCGCCCTGCTCGGGGCCGTGAACGTGTCCCTGGGGGCGCTGGACGGCCGGGCGGCCACCTTCGCGGTGTGGGGGCTGCTGGGCGCGGGCTGCGCGGCTGGGGCGGCGTACGGGCCCGCACCGCGGCCGGTCAGGGCGGGCGCCGCGGTGTGCGCCGTCGGGTACGCCACGGGGCTGCTGGTGGCGACGGCCGCCGGGACGGACCTGGCGGTGGTCTGGTGGGCGCTGCCGGTGCTCGCCGTGCCGGCGGCGGTGGCGGCGCTCGGCCCCCGGCTCGGCGCGGTCCGGGTGCCGGCCGAGATCGCCGCGGGCGCGGCCGGTGTCCTGGCGCTCGTCCTGTCGGCGGGCCGCGCCGGAACCCTGGCGCTGGCCCTCGCCCTGGCCGGGGTGATCTGCTCGGGCGCCGCGGTGCGGGCGGACCGGCGGCGGCTGGGCTGGGCGGCGGGCGCCCTGCTGGCGGCCGCGAGCTGGGTCCGGCTGGCGGAGGCCGGGATCACGGCCCCGGAGGCGTACACCCTGCCGGTGACGGTGCCCGCGCTCGTGCTGGGCTTCGTGCGCCGCCGCAAGGACCTGGCGGCGTCCTCGTGGACGGCGTACGGGCCGGGGCTGGCCGCGACCCTGCTGCCGAGCCTGCTGGCCGTCCTGGCCGGCCCCCAGGCCGGGACCGCGAGCTGGCTGCGCCCGCTGCTGCTGGGGCTGTCCGCCCTGGCGGTGACCCTGCTCGGCGCCCACCGGCGGCTGCAGGCCCCGCTCCTGCTGGGCGGCGGGGCGCTGGCGGCGGTGGCGCTGCACGAGCTGGCCCCGTACGTGGTGCAGCTCGCGGGCGCTCTGCCGCGCTGGGTGGCACCGGCCCTGGCGGGCCTGCTGCTGCTGGCGGTGGGGGCGACGTACGAGAAGCGGCTGCGCGACGCCCGCCGCCTGCGGGACGCGATCGGACGGCTCGGGTGACCGGTGGAACCGGCCGGACCGGCGGAGAACGGCCGGAACCGGCCGGGACCGCGGAAACGCCAGAGGCCCGGAGACGGTGAAGTCTCCGGGCCTCTGGTCCGGGTGGGCGATACTGGGTTCGAACCAGTGACCCCTTCGGTGTGAACGAAGTGCTCTCCCACTGAGCTAATCGCCCGGACGCACCGCAAACATTACCGCATGTCAGCGGTGCTCCATGACCACCGCCGGCCGATCACTGGTCCTTGAGGTCCCAGGGCAGCACGAGGCCGTACTTCCACAGGTAGAAGCCGATCAGCGCGGCCGCGATCACGAGGCCCGCGCTGGTCAGGATGATGTTGCGGCGGCGGACCTTCGGGTCGAGCGCCTTCTGGGCGGCCTCGGTGACCTTGCGCTTGGTCCAGCGCAGCACCAGGTGCGCCCAGGCGAACTCGGTGGCCCAGATCGCCAGGCCCGCGAAGATCGCGACCCAGCCGGGGCCGGGCAGGACGAGCATGGCCACGCCCGCCCCGATGACGGCCAGGCCGACGATGAAGACGCCGACCTGCCAGCTCAGGTGCAGGCTCCGGCGGGCCTTGATGAAGGCGGGCGCCTTCGAGACGTGCACGTCTTCGGCGGCCGGCTCACTGCTCGCGGACTCGTTGGCCTCGCGGTCACTCCCCGTATTCATGAGGTCGAATCTACCCGAGCCGGAAGCACACGCGAACGGTGCTTTGGATCCGCCGTACGAGGGACCCAGAGGTCCGCAAAACGGTCAGAGGGGTTTACAACGGCACCGTAGGTGGCATGTCGATTTCGCCGACGTGCGAATCCCCGAGCGCACACTGAGCGAAAGGCCCTGGCGCTTATGAACACCACGGTCAGCTGCGAGCTGCACCTGCGCCTCGTTGTGTCGAGCGAGTCCTCACTGCCTGTTCCCGCGGGCCTGCGGTATGACACGGCCGACCCCTACGCCGTGCACGCCACCTTCCACACCGGCGCCGAGGAGACGGTCGAATGGGTATTCGCCCGCGACCTCCTCGCGGAGGGCCTGCACCGGCCCACCGGTACCGGCGACGTCCGCGTCTGGCCGTCCCGCAGCCACGGTCAGGGCGTCGTCTGCATCGCCCTGAGCTCACCGGAGGGAGAAGCGCTGCTCGAAGCACCCGCACGAGCACTCGAGTCGTTCCTCAAGCGGACGGACGCCGCGGTCCCGCCCGGGACCGAGCACCGGCACTTCGACCTCGACAAGGAGCTCTCCCACATCCTGGCCGAAAGCTGAGCCAGGCCCACCGCCGCGCGACACCGTCCGACTCGGGGCGACGGTGCGCGCGGGACAACCACATACGCGAGACCGGCGCTGTCCACGCGGGAGCCACCCGCGCGGCCGGCGCCGGTGTGCGTGCGGGGTCGTGATCGGCAGGGCACCCCCGGCACGAGTACCCGCTAGAGTCGGCCCCCAGCGGCGGCAGCAGCCCGTCGCCGCAGGCCCGGCCCCTGAGGGAGACCCCGTGCAGATCCCCCACGACACCCGTCGCGCGCTCGACGTCGTCGTCGCGCTGGTGAACACCGCGGCCGAGGCGGACCAGCCCGACGGGCTCTCGGACGTCAGCGCGCTGCGCGGCTTCGTCCAGGAGTACTCGATCAGCGACGTCGGCGAGCTCGGCGCCCGCGACCTGGCCGGGGTCCGCACGGTTCGCGCCAAGTTCGCCCAGGTCTTCGCGGCACCGAACGCGCGCGCGGCCTCCGTGCTGATCAACGAGCTGGTCGCGACGGCCGGCACCACCCCGCAGCTCACGGACCACGACGGCTACGACTGGCACGTGCACTACTTCGCACCGGGCGCCTCGGTGGGCGACCACCTCGCGGCCGACGGCGGCATGGCGCTGGCCTTCATCGTGGTCTCCGGGGAAGAGGAGAGGCTGCGCCGCTGCGAGGCCCCGGACTGCCGGCGCGCCTTCGTGGACCTGTCCCGGAACCGCTCGCGGCGCTACTGCGACAGCCGGACCTGCGGGAACCGGCTGCACGTGGCGGCGTACCGGGCCCGGCGCAAGGAGGCCGACGCGGGACACTCAGAGCAGGAAGAGGTCGTGCACGGCGGCCAGCAGCAGCAGGACGCCGATCACGCCTAGGAAGATCATCAGGGGCGGCTGGGAGAGCGCGAAGAGGCAGCCTCGCGGCTCCTCGGCGACGGGGGCGGGTACCGGCGCGGGCACCGAGGGCTCACTCTGGGATGTTTCGAGCATGTCGGGGCGATGATGGCGCAGTACGGGGCCATCCGTCCTTCAACACGCCATTTTCCGCGCGGGAGTTCGCCCGATCTCGTGGACCGCGGCGCTCCGGGGCCGGTCCGGGTCAGATCCCGTGCTTCTTGAGGATGGCCTCGATGTCGGAGAAGTCGTCCGCCGGGGCGGCCCGCGGTTCCTTGCGCCCGGCGGGCCGCGGACGGGCGCCGGAGCCGAGCGAGGGAGCGGAGGCGGCCGGTGCGACGGCCTGCGGGGCCGGGCTGCCCTGGGCGGCCCCGGCCGGCTTCCCGGCGGCGCCGAGCCTGCGGCGCTCGACCGCGCGGGTGGTCATGAAGAGCAGCCAGGCCAGCGCCAGCAGCCCGAAGCCGGCCCACACGGTCGGCTTGAAGACCATGCCGGACACCCACGCCACGACACCGGTCAGTACGAGGCCGACCGGCACCAGCGCGTACGCCGCGATCCGCGTGGCGGCCAGGAAGCGCCTGCGGTAGGCGGTCAGCGCGGCGATGCCCAGGCCCGCCGCGGACACCGCGGAACAAATGGTCTCGGCGAGCATGCGGTCCTCCAGGTGTGGACGGTCTGTCCCTGTCCATCCTGCCTCGCCCCCACCGGTACGGGCCAGGCGCGGGGCCCGAACCCGGGGGATCTCGGGGACATCTCCGGGTCGGGCCTCCTCCCCAGGGGGCGCATCGCCGGGTCGATCGGGGTGCGCGGGGGCTGGGAGACTGTCCACATGACCGATTCCGTGATCCTCGACGTCTGGTGCGAACTCCAGTGTTCGGACTGCCACAGCGCACTGGACGACGTGCGCGCCCTGCGGGCCCGCTACGGCGACCGGCTGGACATCCGGCTGCGCCACTTCCCCCTGGAGAAGCACAAGCACGCCTTCGCCGCGGCGCAGGCCGCCGAGGAGGCCGTGGAGCAGGGCAAGGGCTGGCCGTACGCGGAGGCCGTGCTGGCGCGCACCGCGGAGCTGGGTGAGCGCGGGGAGCCGGTCCTGCTGGATGTGGCGCGTGAACTCGGCCTGGACGTCGAGGAGTTCGACACCGCCCTGATCGACGGACGGCATATCCTGATCGTCGACGCCGACCAGGCCGAGGGCAAGGCGATCGGCGTCACCGGCACCCCGACGTACGTGATCGGCGGCGAGCGCCTGGACGGCGGCAAGAGCCAGGACGGCCTGCGCGCCCGCATCGAGGAGATCGCGGACCGGCTGCTCGCCTCCTGACCTCCGTCAGACGAGCGCCTTGATGGCGCTGACCGCGAGGTCCCGGTAGCCGAGCGACTCGTAGAGCCGCCGGGCCGGGGTGTTGCCCTCGACGACGTGCAGGCCCAGGGTCCGGGCGCCGGCGGCCCGCGCCGTGTGCTCGGCCAGCAGCATGAGGGTGCGGCCGTGCCCCCGCCCGCGGTGCTCGGCGGCCACCTCGACGTCGTAGACGTACGGGACGGGGCCGAGGCCGGGCAGGTCGCGCTCCCCCACCCACAGGGTGCCCAGGGTGCCGCCCTCGGGCCCCTCCAGGACGAGGAAGGTCGCACCGGGGGTGTCCCGCCCGGCCGGCAGCATCCGGGCGTGCTCGGCCCGCGAGGCGGCCAGGCCCTGTTCGGCGGTCATGCCCGGGGCGGTGAGGCGCCCGGCGTACTCCACGATGCCCGGCTCGAGCCAGGCGTCGAACTCGGCTTCCGTCATCGGGCGGCCCGTACTGTCCGCCGGGAGGGCGGGCGGCCCGTCGGGCAGGTTCTTGACCATGACCCGGCCGGTCTCCCGGTAGCCGAGGGCCGTCGCGAGCCGCAGCGCCCGGGGTGCGTCGGCGGGCACCGACACGGCGATGCTCGTGCAGCGCCAGGAGCGGAGCACTTCTTCGGCGGCGAGCGCGGCGACCGTGCCGCGCCCGCGCCCGCGGTCCGGTTCGTCGATCCACAGCCCCCGGATCACCCCGACCGCCGGCTGTGCGGCGGAGCGGGTGGCGAGTTCGAGGCTGCCGACGTGCCGGCTGTTGACCCGGACCGCGTACGTACGCGAGCGGGTGCCGTCACTGTGCTGCTGGAGCGGCTGCGCGGGCCGCAGGGTGGTGGTCATCACCTCGTGTTGTACCTGCCCGGCGGCCCCGCGTACACCGGGTTCACGGATCGAGGTCGGCCCCGGCCTTCGCGTCGAAGATCCGCATGGCCTCCGCGGTGACCGGTCCGGGGGCGGCGGCGAGCTCCCGGCCGTCGATCCGCAGGACCGCCTGGACGTCGCGCAGCGAGGAGGTCAGGAAGACCTCCTCGGCCCGCTCGAGCACGTCGAAGGGCAGGTCGGTCTCCTTGGCCCCGGCCCACTCGACGACCAGCGCGCGGGTGATGCCCGCCAGGCAGCCCGAGGCCAGGGGCGGGGTGTGCAGTTCCCCGTCGAGGACGACGAAGACGTTGGAGCCGGTGCCCTCGCAGAGGCGTCCCACGGTGTTGGCGAGGAGCGCCTCGGAGGCCCCGGCCCGGTGGGCGGCGGCGAGGGCGACGACGTTCTCCGCGTACGAGGTGGTCTTCAGGCCGGCCACGGCGGAGCGCTCGTTGCGGACCCAGTCCACCCGCAGGACGGCGGTGGTGTCCGGGCGCCGGACGGACTCCGCCACGGCGGCCACCAGGGTGGGCGCCGCGTTCCCGCGGTCGGAGCCGAGCGGGGAGAGCCCGCCGGTGTAGGTCACGCGCAGCCGCCCGAAGGGCATCGGGTTGGCTTCCAGTACGGCCGCGCACGCGCGGCGCACCTCGTCGAGGTCGGGATCCGGGAGGCCGAGACCGCGCGCCGAGCGGGTCAGCCGCTCGAGGTGGCGGGTCAGCGCGAAGGCCCGCCCGCCCTCCGCCTTGAGGGTCTCGAACACGCCGTCACCCACGGTCAGCCCGTGGTCGAAGACCGACACCTTCGCGTCGTCCACGTCCCGCAGCGCTCCATCGAGCCAGATTTTCACCGTACGGCTCCTCTCAAAACCCGGTCATCCCGTTCGTCCTGCCTGGTACGCCCCTGACGCTACCCGCAGGAGGCGGGCGGCCTTGAGTTCCGTCTCCGCCCACTCGCGGTCGGGGTCGGATCCCCAGGTGATGCCCGCGCCGGTGCCGAACAGCAGGCGGGGGCCGCCGGGAGCCGCCCGGTCGATCCAGAAGGTGCGGATGCCGACGGCGAGCTCCGCGGTGCCCCGGTCGGCGTCGACCCAGCCGATGCCGCCGCAGTACGGGCCGCGCGGGGCGGTCTCCAGGGCCTCGATGATCCGCAGGGCGGAGGACTTGGGCGCCCCGGTGACGGAGCCGGGCGGGAAGGCGGCGGCGAGCAGCTCGGGCCAGCCGGCACCGTCGGCGAGCTCGCCGCTGACCGTGGAGACGAGGTGGACCAGGCCCGGGTGCTCCTCGACGGCGCACAGCTCGGGGACGGTGACGGAGCCGGTGGCGCAGACCCGGCCCAGGTCGTTGCGCACCAGGTCCACGATCATCACGTTCTCGGCGTGGTCCTTGGGGAGCAGGTCGGCGACGGTGCGGCCGGTGCCCTTGATCGGGCCTGATGCGATGCGGCGGCCGGTGCGGCGCAGGAAGAGCTCCGGGGAGGCGGTGGCGATCTCGACGCCGTGGGCCCGTAGCCGAATCGTTCCTGCGAAGGGCGCGGGGTTGCCGCGGGCGAGCAGCGCCGTGAGGGCGTCGACGTCCGCGCCGGCGGGGTCGGGGAGCGGCGCGGACATCACGCGGCAGAGGTTGGCCTGGTAGACCTCGCCCGCCGCGATGTACTCGCGGATGCGGCGGACGCCGGCGACGTACGCGGCGCGGTCGAGCGAGCTGGACCACTGGTCCGCCTCGGGGCCCCGCCAGGCGCCGGGTCGCGGCACGGGGACGGGGTCGGGGCGTATGTCTCCGAAGCGCGCGCAGACGAGCCGCCCTTCGAAGTCGGCGGTCACCGCCCAGAAGCCGGAGGAGTCCAGGGCGGCGGGATCGCTGGTCACGTCCCGGAGGTCGGTCGCGAGGAGGCCGCCGAAGCGGGCCATGGGAGGCAGGTCGTGCACGGCTGCGAGTCTATGACCGGTGACGCGGCGGCGCCGGTGAGGTGACGGCGGGGTGACCGCCGGTGATCGAGCGGCAGCACGCTGCGGAAACGCGTTTTTGAGCTGGCCCCGGAATCCGCTAGAGTTCAACACGTCGCCAGGGAGCGAAGGGGAAAACCCCGGAGCCAACCCGGTGACCTGCGGACGTAGCTCAGTTGGTAGAGCACCACCTTGCCAAGGTGGATGTCGCGAGTTCGAGTCTCGTCGTCCGCTCGAAGTGGGGGCTTTCTTCCCGAGAACCCCTGCGGCTCCATGGTGGAGTGGCCGAGAGGCGAGGCAACGGCCTGCAAAGCCGTCTACACGGGTTCAAATCCCGTCTCCACCTCCAAGGACGATTAGCTCAGCGGGAGAGCGCTTCCCTGACACGGAAGAGGTCACTGGTTCAATCCCAGTATCGTCCACTGATCCGCAAGGATCCCCGCGCGATTAGCTCAGCGGGAGAGCGCTTCCCTGACACGGAAGAGGTCACTGGTTCAATCCCAGTATCGCGCACGCAGTACACGCACCGCCTGCTTCACCTGCGGCTCCATGCCGTTCCCGCGCGATTAGCTCAGCGGGAGAGCGCTTCCCTGACACGGAAGAGGTCACTGGTTCAATCCCAGTATCGCGCACCACCGGAAAAGCCCCGGCCGTCTCGACGGCCGGGGCTTTCGCGTGTCTCCCGGCAGCGGGAGGAGGCGGTCTCAGGAGGAGAAGAGCATCCGGCCGAAGCCGCCCTTCCGGTGGCCGTGGCCGTGTCCGCCGTGGTGCGGGGCGCCCCAGGCCGGGGCCGGGGCCGCGTGCGGGGCCGGGTAGGGGGCCGGGGGTGCGGCGGGCGGCGGCACCTGGCCGTACTGGGCCGTGTACTGGGACTCCAGGCGGGTCAGCGCCTCCAGCTCCCCGTAGTCGAGGAAGATGCCGCGGCAGCCGCTGCACTGCTCTATCTGGACACCGTTGCGGTTGTAGGTGTGCATCATCGCGTGACACTTCGGACACTGCATGACCGGATCAACTCCTCGCCGTGGACGTCGCCATCGGATGCATGCCCGGTGGCGGGAGACTCACCCTACGGCGCAGGCGCGGAGTCCAAGTCGGCCGGGAGGGCCGCGATTCGGACACAGGCATTAGCCATCAGCCGTTCCCCGTCGTCGAGTCGGCGGCCGCCCTCCGCGGCCTTGGCCACGGCCAGGGCGGCCGTCTGCACGGTGAGCGCCCGGGCGGCGAGGTCGAGTTCCGGCCAGGGGTCGCTGCCGGGCGGACCGGCCGCGGGGCCGCCGGCGGACCGGTAGGCGTCGAGGAAGCGCAGCCAGGTGGCGGTGTCGAGCAGTCCGGCGGCGTACCAGGCGGCCGGGCGGGCCAGGTCCCACGCGGGGGCGCCGAGACCGAGGTCGTCGACGTCGATGAGGAGCCAGGCGCCCGCCGGCGCGGGATGGCGCACCAACTGCCCCAGATGCAGGTCTCCGTGGCACAGGGCCCCGCCGGGCGGTGGCTCCGCCCGGCCGCGCGCCCAGGCGGGCAGGGTCCTGGCGGCGGCCCGTACGGCGCGCGTGGCGGCGGGTTCGGTCCCCAGGGGCTCCGCACGCGCCAGGCGGTCCAGCGCGCGGGCGAGCTTGGCCGGCCCGCGCATCGGCGGGACCGGGCCGGGGACCGCGTCGGGCGGTGTCCGGTGCAGGGCGGCCAGCAGCCGGCCGGCCTCCTCCCAGGGCGCCCCCTCGGGCCGCTCCGGATCGACCGGGGCTCCGTAGGGCCACAGGGAGGCCGGCCGGCCGTGCACGGATCCGGCCCCGGGGCGCAGGGGCGCCAGCAGCACGCCGGCGAGGGCCGGGTGGGCGGCGATCCCCAGCCGTACGGCGAGGGCGTCCCGGTCGGTGTCCTCGGCGTGCGCCTTGGCCACGGCCGCCCCGCAGCGCACCACGGTCCCGTCGTGCCGGTCGGCGAGGAGCTCGTACTCCCCGCGGCGGCCGTCCGAGGCCCAGGCCGCGAGGGCGGCGGGCAGCGCGGGACGGCTCACGTGCCCGATGGTTCGTCGCTCGTGCCGTCGTTCCCGGTCATCGGGCCCTCCCTCTTCCGGGGAGAGGGTACGGCCGGTGCGCGGGCGGGCGCGAGAAAAAGGGTGCTGCCCGTCCGACTCCCCAGTCGTACGGACAGCACCCTTCACCTGCCGTCCGGCGTCACGCCCCCGTCCCCACGGGGTGTGACGGGCCGATACCCGGGCCGCTCTCCCGGGCTGGGGCGCCGCTCAGCGCCCCAGCATCGCGCCCACGGACGACGCCTGTGCCGCCACCTGGTCGAAGCCTCCGAAGAGGAAGAGCAGGAGTGCGGCCAGGGGGAGCACCATCGCGGCGGCCACCAACGGGTGCCGCGTGCCGGACTCATGGCCGTTGAACGCGAATGCCTTGCGTCCCTGCCGTGCGATGTCCGCCATGGCCCTCTCCCTGTGGTTGACAGCGGCGGGCTTTTGACCTCGGGGGACGAGTGCGCCACCCGCCGCTTGTCTTCAACACTAGGGGCGCGGAGGGTTCCCGGCCTCATGCCCTCGTACCCATTGCCGGGCCTCCAGGAGGATGACGGGCGGCGGTCGGTGTACTCCCCTGGGTGGAGACCGCTCCCCCGGTGTCGGGGTCTACCCGGAGGGGGTCAGCGCAGGGTGGTGACTTCGCTCACTTCCGTCACTCCCTGTTCATGCGAGTCCGCCGGTGGGGCGCGGGCGCGACCGGCCGGCCCGTTCACGCCGTCCGGGCACCCGCGTCCCGGACTGGGACGCCCAAGATCGCCCAACCCCCTTGCCCGGAGCCCGGATTGATCAAACAGCCCACCCCGGGCCCCGGACCGGCCGGAATCCTTGAGGGACCCTCAAGTGTGCTGCTGCGCACTGACAATCGAATCCCCCGGCGAGGGCGCGGCCTCTGAGCGCACATGCCGGATGGTCCGTAAGCTGTGCCACGTCAACAGGACGACCGGTCAGCGGGGTGGACATGGCGATGATGCGGCTCCGGCGCGAGGACCCGCGTGTCGTCGGCTCGTTCAGACTGCACCGACGGCTCGGCGCCGGCGGCATGGGCGTGGTCTACCTGGGATCGGACCGGCGCGGACAGCGCGTCGCGCTCAAGGTCATCCGGCCGGATCTGGCCGAGGACCAGGAGTTCCGCTCCCGGTTCGCCCGCGAGGTGTCCGCCGCCCGCCGTATCCGCGGAGGATGCACCGCACGCCTGGTGGCGGCGGATCTGGACGCCGAGCGGCCGTGGTTCGCCACCCAGTACGTGCCCGGGCCCTCGCTGCACGACAAGGTGGCCGAGGAAGGACCCCTGACGGCCGCGCAGATCGCCGCCATCGGCGCCGCGCTCTCCGAGGGCCTGGTCGCCGTGCACGAGGCCGGGGTCGTCCACCGCGACCTCAAGCCCTCGAACATCCTCCTCTCCCCCAAGGGCCCCCGGATCATCGACTTCGGGATCGCCTGGGCGACCGGGGCGAGCACGCTGACCCACGTGGGCACGGCCGTCGGCTCCCCCGGCTTCCTCGCGCCCGAACAGGTGCGCGGCGCCGCCGTCACCCCCGCCACGGACGTCTTCGCCCTCGGCGCCACCCTCGCCTACGCGGCGACGGCGGACTCGCCCTTCGGGCACGGCAGTTCCGAGGTCATGCTGTACCGGGTGGTGCACGAGGAGCCCCATCTCGTGGGGGTCCCGGACGCGCTCGCGCCCCTCGTACGGGCCTGCCTGGCCAAGGATCCCGAGGAGCGGCCCAGCACGCTCCAGCTGTCGATGCGGCTCAAGGAGATCGCGGCCCGCGAGGCGCAGGGGCTGTCCGACGGGCGCCCGCCGGCGCAGCGCGCCCGCGTGGAACGGCCGACCGGCCGGCTCGCGGAGGAGTACGCCGACCAGCGCACGGAGCGCCGTACCGGCGGTTCGAGTGCGCCCCGGCCGCAGGGCGGACCGCAGAGCGGGCCTCCCTCGCGGCCCTCGTCCTCCCGCAATCCGCGCACTCCCGGCGGCCCGTCCTCCCGGCCGACGGCGGGGCGTACGGGCGGCCGCCCCGGCCCCCGCACGACGGGGACGGGCCGACGGCCCTCGCGGCCCGACCCGAAGCTGATGCGGCAGCGGCTGATCGTGTTCGTGGTGGTCACGCTGATCGTGGCCCTGGGAATCGCGGCCGCCCAGAAGTTCTGATCCGGAGGGCCGGAGCCCTGGGCGCGGGCCCCGGGCGTGGGCGCCGGGCGTGGGCGCCGGGCGTGGGCGGCTACCCGCCGGCGCGGCCCTGGGCCACCGCGTAGAAGGCCACCGCGGCGGCGGCGCCCACGTTCAGCGAGTCCACGCCGTGCGCCATGGGGATGCGCACCCATTCGTCGGCGGCGACCAGTGCCTGCGTGGACAGGCCGTCCCCTTCGGCGCCGAGCATCAGCGCGACCCGCTCCAGGGACTGGGGGGCGGCCACGTCGATGGGCGAGGCCTTCTGGTGCGGGGTGAGGGCCAGCAGCTTGAAGCCGGCCTCGCGGACCGAGTCCAGGCCCTTGGGCCACGCGTCCAGGCGGGCGTAGGGGACGGAGAACACCGCGCCCATGGAGACCTTCACCGAGCGGCGGTAGAGCGGGTCCGCGCAGTCGGGCGACAGCAGCACCGCGTCCATGCCGAGGGCGGCGGCGCTGCGGAAGATGGCCCCGATGTTGGTGTGGTCGTTGACCGCTTCCATGATGACGACCCGGCGGGTGGCGCCCAGGAGCTCCTCGGCCGTCGGCAGCGGCTTGCGCTGCATCGAGGCGAGGGCGCCGCGGTGCACGTGGTAGCCGGTGACGCGTTCGGCGAGCTCCGGGCTGACGGCGTAGACCGGGGCGGGGAGTTCGTCGATGACATCGCGCATGACGTCGACCCACTTGGCGGAGAGCAGCATCGAGCGCATCTCGTACCCGGCGTCCTTGGCCCGTCTGATGACCTTCTCGCCCTCGGCGATGAAGAGGCCTTCCGCGGGCTCGCGCCTGCGCCGGAGTTCGACGTCGGTCAGGCCCGTGTAGTCGCGCAGGCGCGGGTCGTCGGGGTCCTCGACGGTGATGAGATCAGCCACAGGGTGATACTGCCTTGTCCTGGGTGCGGTGCCAACGGCCTGTCAGGCGCTGGTAGTGGGTCGGGCGCCGGGGTCGAGGACGGTGACGACCTCGCCGATGACGATGACGGCGGGCGGGCGGACCTCCTCGGCGCGGACCGTCTCCCCGACGGTGGCGAGGGTGGCGTCCACGCGGCGCTGGGTGGCGGTGGTGCCCTCCTGGATCACGGCGACCGGGGTCCCGGCGGGCTTCCCGTGGCGCACGAGGGCCTCGGCGATCGAGCCGATCTTGTCGACTCCCATCAGGATGACGAGGGTGCCGGTGAGCTTGGCGAGGGAGGCCCAGTCCACGAGGGAGCGCGGGTCCTCGGGGCCGACGTGGCCGCTGACCACGGTGAACTCGTGGGCCACGCCCCGGTGGGTGACCGGGATGCCGGCGGCGCCGGGCACCGAGATGGAGCTGGAGATGCCGGGGACGACGGTGCAGGCGATGCCGGCCTCGGCGAGCGCCTGGAGCTCCTCCATGCCGCGGCCGAAGACGTACGGGTCCCCGCCCTTGAGGCGGACCACGGCCTTGCCGGCCTTGGCGTGCTCGATCAGGGCGTTGTTGATGGCCTCCTGGGCCATGTACCGGCCGTAGGGGATCTTCGCGGCGTCGATGACCTCGACGTGCGGGGGGAGCTCGTCGAGCAGGTCGCGGGGGCCGAGCCGGTCGGCGATGACGACGTCGGCCTCGGCGAGGAGGCGGCGGCCGCGCACGGTGATGAGGTCGGGGTCGCCGGGGCCGCCGCCGACGAGGGAGACGCCGGGGGCGTGGGCGCGGGCCGCCGTGAGGGAGCCGTCGCGCAGCCCTTCGACGACCGCGTCGCGGACGGCGGCGGAGCGGCGCGGGTCGTTGCCGCTGAGCACGGCGACGGTGACGCCCTCCACCCGGCCGGTGGCCGGGGTCCAGGCGGTGGCGGCCTCGGCGTCGTCGGCCCGCACGCACCAGATCCGCTCGCGCTCGGCCTCGGCGGAGGCGCGGTCGTTGGCCTCGCGGTCCCGGGTGGCGATGAGTGCGTACCAGGCCCCGGCGAGGTCCCCGTCCTCGTAGCGGCGGCGCTCCCAGCGGATCTCGCCGGTCTCGGCCATGGCGTCCACGGAGGGGGTGGCGGAGGGCGAGACGAGGACGATGTCGGCGCCGGCCGCGATCAGCGCGGGGAGGCGGCGCTGGGCGACCTGTCCGCCGCCGATGACGACGACACGGCGACCTGCGAGTCTCAGGCCGACGGGGTACGCGGGGTGTTCAGCCATGGGGGTGCGGCTCCTGGTGCGGCGGTCGTCTTGTGGCTTGCCGCTGCGGCGATGGAGCGGCGGGCGTATTGACGTGCGGTGATGTGGTGCGGGTCCACGATACGGCCCGGCGGTGGCGGGGGCGCGGGCCGGGCCCGCTGCGCGGGGCAGCGGGGCTGCGCCCCGGACCCCGCGCCGCAAACGCCGGCGGGGCCGGCTGCGGCTGCCGCCGTCCGCCTCGGCGGGGCTACCCGGTCCCGCCGGCCGGTGCGGCGCGGGGGTCCCCCGGACGGAGAGTCTGGGGGAGCCCCCGGTAGCGGCGCCGCAGCGGTTACTTCTCCGTGACGCCCGCCGAGTCGAAGGTGGCGACCTCGTGCATCGCGCGGGCCGCGCTCTGGACCAGTGGGAGGGCCAGCAGGGCGCCCGTGCCCTCGCCGAGGCGGAGGTCCAGGTCGACCAGGGGGCGCAGGCCGAGCTTGTTCAGGGCCGCGACATGGCCCGGCTCCGCGCTGCGGTGGCCCGCGATGCACGCCGACAGGGCCTCGGGGGCGATGGCCCGGGCCACCAGGGCGGCCGCGCCCGCGCTCACGCCGTCCAGGATGACCGGCGTCCGCAGGGAGGCTCCGCCCAGGAGGAGGCCGACGATCGCCGCGTGCTCCAGGCCGCCGATGGCCGCCAGGACGCCGATCGGGTCCGCCGGGTCCGGCTGGTGGAGGTCCAGGGCGCGGCGTACGACGTCGACCTTGCGGGCGTGGGTCTCGTCGTTGATGCCCGTGCCGCGGCCGGTCACCTCGGCAGGGTCGACCCCGGTGAAGACCGAGATCAGCGCGGCGGACACGGTGGTGTTGGCGATGCCCATCTCGCCGGTGAGCAGGGCCTTGTTGCCCGCCGCGACCAGGTCGCGGGCGGTCTCGATGCCGACCTCGATGGCCGCGACGGCCTCCTCGCGGGTCATCGCCGGGCCGACCGAGAGGTCGGCGGTGCCCGGGCGGACCTTGCGCGGGAGCAGGCCGGGGGTGGCGGGCAGGTCGCCCGCGACGCCGACGTCGATCACGCAGACCTCGGCGCCGACCTGGTTGGCGAAGGCGTTGCAGACCGCGCCGCCGCCCAGGAAGTTGGCCACCATCTGGGTGGTGACCTCCTGCGGCCACGGGGTGACGCCCTGGGCGTGCACGCCGTGGTCACCGGCGAAGATCGCGACGGCCGCGGGCTCCGGGATCGGCGGCGGGCAGACCCGGGAAAGGCCGCTGAGCTGGGCCGAGATGATTTCGAGCATGCCCAGGGCCCCGGCGGGCTTGGTCATGCGCTTCTGCCGCTCCCACGCCTCGCCGAGCGCCTTCGCGTCGAGCGGGCGGATGCCGGCGACGGTCTCGGAGAGCAGGTCGTGCGGTTCCTCGCCGGGCAGCGCGCGGCGCCCGTACGTCTCCTCGTGGACGACCCAGGACAGCGGACGGCGCTGGGACCAGCCGGCCTGCGCGAGTTCGGGCTCCTCGGGGAACTCGTCGACGTAGCCGACGCACAGGTAGGCGACGACCTCCAGGTGCTCCGGCAGACCGAGCGCGCGGACCATCTCGCGCTCGTCGAAGAAGCTGACCCAGCCCACGCCGAGGCCTTCGGCGCGTGCGGCGAGCCAGAGGTTCTCGACGGCGAGGGCCGAGGAGTACGGGGCCATCTGCGGCTGGGTGTGCCGGCCGAGGGTGTGGCGGCCGCCGCGGGTGGGGTCGGCGGTGACGACGATGTTCACCGGGGTGTCGAGGATGGCCTCGATCTTGAGTTCCTTGAACTGCTTCGCCCGGGCCTTGGGCAGGGAGTTCGCGTAGGCCTCGCGCTGGCGCTGGGCGAGCTCGTGCATCGTCCGGCGGGTTTCCGCGGAGCGGATGACGACGAAGTCCCAGGGCTGGGAGTGGCCGACGCTGGGGGCGGTGTGGGCCGCTTCCAGGACGCGGAGCAGCACCTCGTGCGGGATCGGGTCGGTGCGGAAGCCCTTGCGGATGTCGCGGCGCTCGCGCATGACGCGCAGGACGGCCTCGCGCTCGGCGTCGTCGTAGGCGGGAGCCGGGTCGCCTGCGGCGGGCTCGGCGGACAGGAGCTCGGGCTGGGCTTCGGGCTCGCCTTCGGCGGCCTGCGGCTCGGATTCCAACGGCTCGGCACCCACCGGCTCGGTCTCCACCGGGGCCTGTGCGTGGACCGGCTCGGCCGGGGCGGGCTCCGCCGGGGCCACCGCGACGGGCTCGGCCGGGGCGGGCTCCGCGGCCAGGGGCTGCGGCTCCGTGGTCGGCGTCTCGGGCTGCACCGCTGCGGGGGCGGGCGTCACGAGCGCGACCGGCTCGGCGGCGGCCTCGGGCCGGGCCGACTCCGCGGGCGCCGGCTCGGCGAGGGGCTGGGCGTGCTCCGGCGGCTGGACCACCGTTTCCGCGGGGGCGGACGCCGGGGCGAACTCCGGCTCGGCCTGCGGCTGGGGCTCGGGCTGCGGCTGGGGCTCGGGCTGCGGTTCCGGAGCGACGGCCTCGACCAGGACGGGGGCCGGCACGGGCTCCGCCTGGGCGACGGGCGCGGGAGCCGGTTCCGGCTCGGGTACGGCTGCGATGACCGGCTCGGGCACGGCCGCCATGACCGGCTCGGGCACGGCCGCCATGACCGGCTCGGGCTCGGCGGCCACGACCGGCTCCGGCTCCTGCACGGCGGCTACGGCCGGCTCCTGCCCGGCGGCCGCGACGGGCTCCGCCGCAACCGCCAGGTGCAGCTCCGGTACGACCGCCAGGTGCGGCTCCGCCGCAACCGCCGGGATCGGCTCCGGTACGACCGCCAGGTGCGGCTCCGGCTCCGGGGCGAGCACCGGCTGGGGCTCGGGCAGGGCCTGCGGCACGGCTTCGGGCTCGGCCGCCGCGAGGGGCTCGACGGCCGCGAGCGGCGGCGTCGGCTCCGGGGCCCACGGGGCGCCGGCCTGCGGCGGGATGTCGGTCAGCTGCGGCGCGGGGGCCGCGGGGACGTCCAGGTACTCCGGACCCGTGGTCGGCGGGCCGGACCGGCGCACCGGGGCGGGCGCCGCGGCGGGACCCCGGTCCGCGAGGGACCGTACGACTCCGCCGGTGGCCTCGGGCACGGGCGGGCCCATGTGCAGCGGACGCCGGACCGGAGCGGCCGGGGCGGCGGCCTGGGCCGGGGCGGCGGGCGGGGGCACGACGAGTCCGCCGAGGTCGAGCGCACCGGAGTCACGCCCGCCGGCCTCGTGGGCGCCGGCGCCGTAGGACGGGAACTCGGGGTAGGCGGCCGGCTCGTGGTAGGCCGGAGCCTCCTGGTAGGACGCCTCGGTGCCGTACGGCGCCTCGGCGTACGGGGAGGGCTCGACGGGGAAGGCGGGGGCCGGCGGGACCACCTGCGGGTCGCTCCACGCGCCCTGGCCGCTCGGCATCAGGAGCAGTTCCTCGTCCTCCGGACCGGCCGGGTCGTCCACGAGGTCCTGGAAGGCGTAGCCGGCGGGCAGCGGGGGCGGGAGCTGGACCGGAGCGGGGATGCCCTGCTGATCCACCATGCCCGCGTTGTCCGGGTGACCCTCGCCCGGGACCTGGCCGGTGTCAGTCATGCGTACCCCTCGCCCATCGGTTTTGCCTCTTCGATCGCCCGGTCGCCCACGAGGCCGCCCCACCGGATTCCCGTACGGGGTTGCCCTGCGGCGCCCTTGCCGCACGTGCGCCTGCGCGACAACCACTAAGCATTGTCGCGCCCGTTCGCCACCGCGGCGGCCATAACCGCCACGGTCCACTGTGGACTGCGCCACGTCGCGCGTCGTCCGGTGTCGTGATGCCCGAATCGTCCAGGGCAGTACGACGATCGGCCAGCCTACCCCGGCCCTGCCCTCAGCGGGTCCTGGGGCGCTCGGCAGCCAGTAGGAAGACGACGGAGCGCTCCTGTTCGGCCCAGGTACGGGTGTCCAGGCCCACGGACTGGAGCAGCGCGCACTCGACGGCGTACCCGTGTTCGGTGAGGGCGCGGCCGATGGCCTCGGCCTCGTCGCGGGTGGAGGCGTGGCTGACGATCCGTTCGGGGCGGCGGTCGGCGACGGCGGCGACGACCGCGGCTCCCCCGCCGCCCACGCGGACGACGTCGGGCTCCGGGAGGTTCTCCAGGACGTGCGGAGCCCGTCCGGCGACGACCTGGATCTGCACTCCGCGCTGGCGGGCGGCGGCAGTTGCCCGTGCGCAGGCCTCCGGGTCGGCGTCGACGGCGATGACGGCGGCGCCGAGTACCGCGGCGTCCACGGCGACGCCGCCGGAGCCCGCTCCGATGTCCCAGACGAGGTCGCCGGTGCGCGGGCCGAGCCGGGCGAGCTGTGCGGCCCGCAGCTGGGCGGACTCCCCTTCCCCGGTGTCCGCCTGGGGGCGGGCCCATCCGCGGTCGCCGGAGCGGGCCCGCTCGGGGCTCTGGCCGAGCAGCCAGCCGGGCTCCGCGGACAGGGCCTGTCCGGTGCCCCCGCCGCCGATGACGATGACGACGTTCGGGTCGCGCCAGGTGTGGTCGGCGGCCTTGTCGGAGGTGAGGACGCTGACCTGCTCCCGGTCGGTGCCCAGTTCCTCGCAGATGACGAAGGTGCGGTGGACCCCGTCGAGGAGCAGGGCGAGTTCGGCGGGGCCGGCGCCGGGCGAGGTGAGGACGGCGACCTTGCCGTGGGCCCGGATGACGTTGACGGCGCGGCGCAGGGTGCGGGGGTGGGCGACGACGACCTGGGCGTCGTCCCAGGGCATTCCGGCGCGGGCGAAGGCGGCGGCGACGGAGGAGACGGCCGGGACGACCTCGACCTCCAGGCCGTGCTCCGGGGCGCGCAGCGTGCGTACGACGCCGAAGAAGCCGGGGTCGCCGTCGGCGAAGACGACGGCGGTGCCGCGGTGGCCGGCGATGCGGCGGGCGGCGAGGCCGAGGCTGCCGAGGCGGATGCGCTCCGCGGTGGGCGGGACCTCGGGGAGCGCGAGGTGGTGCGCCGCGCCGGCCACCAGGGTCGCGGCGGAGAGCGCGGACCGGGCGGCCGCGGTCAGGGGCGAGCCGTCCCAGCCGATCACCGTGACCCGGTCGGCCATCGTCGTCTGTCTCCTGGTCCGGGAGGGGCCACCTCGCTGCGGTGGCCGGCGGAGGGCGAAGCTTCGCCGGGGGGTCGGGCACGGTGAGACTACCTGGTCATCGGGTCAGTTCCCGGTCGGCGCCATCTGCTCGGTCGACGGAGTAGGCGTCGTATCCGTCATAGCCGTCGTAGTCGCCGTAGTCGTCCGCGTCGTCGAGGTCCTCGGGGACGAGGCTCCAGACGATGAGGTCGGTGCGGGTGTCGGTCCAGCTGCCGTCGGCCGACTGCGTACGCACTATCCAGGCATTGCGCAGGACCCCCTCGCTGATGCAGCCGATCTTCTGCGCCACCTGCTGGGAGGCGGTGTTGTCGGCGGGGGTGCGCAGTTCGAGGCGTTCGAAGCCCTGGTCGCGGAAGAGCCATCGGGTGACGGCGAGGACGGACTCGCTGGCGTAGCCCTCGCCGCGGGCCCAGGGGGCGGTGACGTAGCCGACCTCGGTGGCGCGGGTGCGCCAGTTGGTGTTCTGGAGGTGGACGATGCCGACGAGGCGCTGGGTGAGGAACTCGGTGACGGCGAAGACGATGCCGCGGCCCCCGGTGCGCTCCGCGTGCGCGAGGCGGGTGGCCCAGGCGTGGGCGTCGGCCCGCGTGTAGGGGTGCGGGACGGAGGTCCAGGCGGTGACGCCCTCGTCGTTCATCATCTCGGTGAGCGCGGTGACGTCCTCTTCCTCGAAGGGGCGCAGCACCAGCCGGTCCGTGCTGATGGTGACGTCCGGGAAGGTGGTAGTCATGCGCAGCTCCATGCCTGAGACCGTGGTGCGGGACCGTTTGTGCGGGTCGTAGGCCACAGCATGCAGCATCGGCCCGGGGAAGTGCAGGGCCGGGGCTGCCCGGAAGCGGGCAGAGCTCGGCCCCGCGCGCCGACAGGAGCGTGCGGGGCCGAAATGCCTGACGGCCTGGCTCAGGAGGCGGGGGTACCGAAGGCCGGGATGACCGAGCCCTGATACTTCTCCTCGATGAACTTCTTGACGTCGTCGGAGTTCAGGAGCTTGGCCAGCTTCTGGATCCGCGGGTCGTCCTGGTTGCCGTCCTTGACCGCGAGGAAGTTGGCGTAGGGGTTGCCCTCGGCCTTCTCCAGGATCAGGGCGTCCTCGGCGGGCGACAGGTTGGCCTCGATGGCGTAGTTGCCGTTGATGACGGCGGCGTCCACGTCGTTCAGGGCGCGCGGGACCGTGGCGGCCTCCAGCTCCTTGAACTCCAGGCCCTTCTTGTCGGTGATGTCGGACAGCTTGGCGCCGGTGCCGACACCCTCCTTGAGGGTGATCAGGTTGTTGGCGGCGAGCAGCTGGAGCGCGCGGCCCTCGTTGGTGGTGTCGTTGGGGACGGCGATGGTCTGGCCGGCCTTGATGTCCGCGAGGGTCTTGACCTTCTTGGAGTAGAGGCCGAGGGGCTCCAGGTGCACGTTCACGACGGGCACGATGGTGGTGCCGTTCTTCTTGTTGAAGTCGTCGAGGTACGGCTTGTGCTGGAAGTAGTTGCCGTCGACCTGGCCCTGCTGGGTGGCGGTGTTCGGCAGGACGTAGTCCGTGAACTCCTTGACCTCCAGCTTGAGGCCTTCCTTCGCCGCGAGCTTGTCCTTGACGAAGTTCAGGATGTCGGCGTGCGGGCTCGGGGAGGCCGCGATGACGAGCGGCTTGCTCTCGTCGGTCTTGCCGCCGTCGGCCTTGGTGGAGGACGGGTCCGAGGAGCTGCCGCAGGCGGTCAGGCCGAGCGCGAGCGCGGTGGCGGTGGCGGCGAGGGCGGTGAGCTTGATGTTCTTACGCACGAAGAGTGCCTTTCTTGCATTTCTGGATGGTGGCCCAAGCACGACAAGTGCGGGCTTTGTGAGGGGTGGGGTCTTGTCAGCCCGGGCTGGTTCAGGCTGTCCGGCCGCGGCGGGCCAGCAGGCGGACCACGCCGTCGCCGATCAGCTGGATCACCGTGACGATGGCGATCAGGACGACGACGGTGGCGACCATGAATCCGGTCTCGAAGCGCTGGAAGCCGTAGGTGATGGCCTTGGAGCCGAGGCCTTCGCCGCCGACGGCGCCGGCCATGGCCGAGTAGCCGACCAGGGTGATCACGGTGGTGGTGACACCGGCGACCAGCGAGGGCAGGGCCTGCGGCAGCAGCACCTTGCCGACCAGGGTGGGGACGCCTCCGCCCATGGACTCGACGGCCTCGATCAGGCCGTGGTCCACCTCGCGGACGGCGGTCTCGACGAGCCGGGCGAAGAAGGGGACGGCGCCGATGGCGAGCGGGACGATCATGGCGGTGGGGCCGATGAAGGTGCCCACGACCGCCGTGGTGACCGGGATCAGGAAGATCAGCAGGATGATGAACGGCAGCGAGCGGCCTATGTTCACGATCACGCCCAGCACCTTGTTGAGCGGCTGGTTCTGCAGGAGGCCGCCCTTGTCGGTGAGGACCAGGAGGATGCCGATGGGCAGTCCGCCCAGCACGGTCACCAGGGTGGACCACAGCACCATGTAGAGGGTGTCGTAGGTGCCCTGGCTGAGCAGGGGCTGCATCTCGGACCAGGTCACTTCGCACCATCCTTGACCAGCGAGGCCAGTTCGTTGTCGATCGCGTCGGCCTTGTCGCCCGTGTCCTCCTCGTCGACGATGTCGACCTGGAGGCCCTGCTCGCGCAGGAAGCCGACGGGTACGACGTTGTCCTCGAAGCGGCCGGGCAGCTCGATGCGCATGCGGCCGATCTGGCGTCCGGCGACGGTGTCCATCGCGGCGCCGAGGATCGAGATGTCGATGTTGTACGTGCGCGACAGCTGCGAGATGACCGGCTGGGCGGCGGCTTCGCCGTGGAAGGTGACGTCGACGACCGTGCGGTCGGGGCCGGTGGCGGCGCCGGTGACGGGGAAGAGCTCGCCCGCGAGCTCGGAGCCGGGGGTGGCGAGCAGCTCGGCGACGGTGCCGGACTCGACGATCCTGCCGCGCTTCATCAGGGCGGCCGAGTCGCAGACGGACTTGACCACGTCCATCTCGTGCGTGATGAGCAGCACGGTGAGGCCGAGCTGCTGGTTGAGGTCGCGCAGCAGCTGGAGGATGGAGCGGGTGGTCTCGGGGTCCAGGGCGCTGGTGGCCTCGTCGGACAGCAGCACCTTGGGGTCGCCGGCCAGGGCGCGGGCGATGCCGACGCGCTGCTTCTGGCCGCCGGAGAGCTGGGCGGGGTAGGCCTTGGCCTTGTCGGCGAGGCCGACGAGGTCGAGGAGTTCCAGAGCCTTGCGGGAGCGCTCGCGGCCGGAGACGCCGAGGATCTCCAGGGGCAGCTCGATGTTGCCCTGGACGGTGCGCGAGGACAGCAGGTTGAAGTGCTGGAAGACCATGCCGATGCGGCTGCGGGCCTGGCGCAGTTCCTTGCCGGCGCGGCGGCCGCGGCCCGCGAGCGCGGTGAGGTCGACGCCGTCGACGCTCACGGTGCCCGTGGTGGGGCGCTCGAGCAGGTTCACGCAGCGGATCAGGGAGGACTTGCCGGCGCCGCTCTGGCCGATGACTCCGTAGACCTCGCCCTCGCGGACGTGGAGGTCCACGCCGTCCAGGGCGGTGACCTCGCGGCCACGGGACTGGTAGACCTTCGTGAGGCCCGATGTGGTGATCACAGGATTTCCGTCGCTGTCGAGTGCACGGCGCTGCGGGTGCCGTGCACGGGGCAAACATCTGGGGACGCGCGATACGGGTCTTACCGTCACAAAGGGATGGTGTCGACGCGTGCGCGGGGCAGGAGCGGTCCGGGGAGGCACGGACGGGCTCGGCCGGTCTCGCTTCGGGGCGCGAGGCGTGCGGAAGGGGCCCTCAGAAGGCGCGCATTCGACACATACAACGAGCACCGGGCGTCATCGTCGCCTCGGTCGCAAGGGTGCGGCTGCTCGTCGTGGTCATGGGCCCCAGTAAACCAGACATGTCGCTTCACCGATCAACGATGTCCGAATAGCGGACGGAAAGCGGCCGCATACCGGACAAGACCGGTCGGCGTCAGCCATCCGTCCCGATGGTCAGACCCTCGGCGCTGACCTGCACCGACACGGCCGAGAGGTCCCGTACGACCACGTCCGCGTCGAGCTCGGCGGCCGGGTGCGTTGTGGTCAAGGCCACGGTTCGCATGCCGGCCGCGCGACCCGCCGCCAGACCGGCCGGAGCGTCCTCGAAGACCACGCAGCGCGCCGGGTCCACACCCAGGCGCCGGGCGGCCAGGAGGAAGGGCTCGGGGTCGGGCTTGCCCCGGGTGATGTCCTCGGCGGCCACCAGCTCGGGGAAGTCGATGCCGGCCTCGCGCAGCCGGGCCTCGGCCAGGGTGCGGGTGGCGGAGGTGACCACGGCCCAGCGGCCGGCGGGCAGCGCGGAGAGCAGGTCCTTGGTGCCGGGGAGCAGCACCACCCCGCCCGCCACGTCCTCGACCTCCAGGTTCTCGATCCGGGCGAGGGCGTCGGCCCGCGCACCGGCGGGCAGCAGCTCGGCGATGATCTCCGCGGCGGGCCGGCCGTGCAGTTCGACGCGGGCGAAGTCCTCCGCGGCTATCGCGTATTCACGGGCCCACCGGGTCCAGCAGCGGTGCACCGACTCCATGGAGGAGACGAGCGTGCCGTCGTTGTCGAACAGGAGGGCTTCGGCGTGGAGGTTCATGCTTCCAGCAAAGCGCCCGCGCAGGGGTGCGCGCATCGGGTCTTTCGGCCCGTAATACCCTCGCTGCATGCTCGACGCCCTGACGGTCGCCATCGGCGTGGCCGCACTCGCCCTCGCCGCCTGGTGCGGCCACGCCGCATGGCGGGACCAGCCGACCAAGGACTGGCACTTCATCGGCATGGCCGTGGTGACGGTGCTGGTCCTGGCCCAGCTGGTGATCGGCCTGGTCAAGCTGGCCCGGGGCGAGAAGCCCGACGAGGGCGCGGTGATCTTCGTGGCGTACCTGCTGGGCGCCTTCGCGGCGGTACCGGCCGCCGGCATGCTCTCGCTGACCGAGCGGACCAAGTGGGGTTCGGTGACGGTGGCCGCGGGCGCGGTCGTCCTCGCCGTCCTCGAAGTACGGCTCTACGACATCTGGGGAACCACCGGTGCCTGACACGACGACCGCCACACCCGCCGGGCGCACACGGCTCGTCTCCGGGCCGGGGCTGCTCCTGGTGTGGCTGTACGGGGTGATGGTGGTCGGCGCGGTGTCGCGGTCGGCCTACCAGATCTCCACCGAGTTCGACCGGGCGCCGCTGGCGTACGCGCTGTCCGCCGCGGCGGCCCTGGCCTACGCGTTCATCACGTACTCGCTGGTGCGCGGCGGGGAGACGGCCCGCAAGGCGGCGCTGGTGTGCTGCGCCGCCGAGCTGGCCGGCGTCCTGGCCGTCGGCACGTGGACGCTGGTGCGGCCCGACTCCTTCCCCGACGCCACGGTGTGGTCGCAGTTCGGGATGGGCTACCTGTTCATCCCGGTGATCCTGCCGATCACCGGGATGCTCTGGCTCCGCAAGAAGCGCTAGCCGGCGCCGGGCGCCGACCGCGGGGCGCCGTCAGGCGCTGACCGCGAAGTCGGTGGCGTCCTTGGCTTCCTTCTCCAGGATCACCAGCTGCACGCCGTCCGAGGCCGTGCGGCCGCCGACCTTCGTGTAGCCCGCCTTGCGGTAGAGCCGCAGGTTGGACTCGCTCTTGTGCCCGGTGTGCAGGCGGAAGCGGGTGGTCGCGCCGTGCCCCGCGAGGGCCTCCTCGACGGCGCGCAGCAGGCGGGCGCCGAGACCGTGGCCCTGCAGCCGCGGGTGGACGCACAGCTTGGCGATCTTCCCGGTGCCGTCCCCGTCGACGCTGCCGCGCACGGTGCCGACGACCTCGTCGCCGAGCCGGGCCACCAGCACGGTGTCCGCCGCCAGCTCCGCCTTGAGGGAGTCCAGGGACTGGGTGAGCGGCTGGATGAGGTAGTTGCCGTAGAGCTCGGCCTCGCGCTGGAAGGCCAGGTACTGCAGTTTGAAGATCTGCTCAGCGTCCTCGGCAGCCGCCGCCGAAATGGTCACGCTCATGCCCATGTGCGCATGCCTCCCGCTCACCTGGTAGCCCGTTGGTCTACCGCTCCTTTCCCCGCAGGCCAGGAGCCGCAACCTCTGCAGCCAGCATTCTGCGCAGACATCCCAGGCAACGGGAACGGACGGGCCCCAAACTTCCTTGTGAGATACCCAACTCTCCTGCGATTTCACGGTAAGTGAGGTCTCTGGGCGAAAGAAGTGCCTTCATGAGCTCCGGACAGCGTCCGGGCAATCGGGCGACCGCCGATCGGAGCGCCCGGTTGTCCTCGCCGTTGAGGAGCGCCTCTTCCGGCACGCCGCCCGCGTCCGCGGGGGCGGTGGCGGCCGCGCGGTGCCGGCGGCGGCCGTCACCGGAGTGGTGGCCGTGCTCGTCCGCGCAGGGGTGGCGGTGGTCGTCCGCGGCGTGCGGGCGGTCGTCATACGGGATCTCCCGCCGGGCCCGCCTCCTGGCGAGCCGGGCCTCGGCGCGCACCGCCCGGCGCAGCCAGCGTGCGCGGCCGGTGGGGTCGGGGTCGCGCGGGCCGCTCTCCAGCAGCCTGACCCAGACGGCTTGTTCCAGGTCGGCCGCCTCGACTCCGGTGCCCGGAGCCTCCGCCGCCGCTTCGGCGGAGAGCAGCGGGCCGAGCTTCTCAAAGAGGTCAGCCTTCAGCAGGTCCATGCCGGGCGGGACGAGCGGTGCGCGCCCGGCGGTTTCCCCGCCGGGCGGCTCCCACTCGTTCGGGGAGCTCCGGTCAGCGGTTGACGGGGCGGCGGCCCGGGCGGAAGGCCTCCGCCGCGAGGAGTCCGGTGTCCGGGTTGTCCGTGAAGATCCCGTCGATGCCCTGCTCGAAGTACGTACGGAACGCGGCGAAGGCGTCTCCGTACGCGGCCGGGTCCGTGCCCTTGCGGAAGTCGGCCGGCAGGAAGCTGTTCTCGTTCCGCGCGGTGTAGGGGTGCAGCAGCAGTCCCTGGGCGTGGGCGTCCTTGACCAGGGTGGTCGGGGCGCCGAGCCGGCCGGCGGCGTCGCGCGGGATGACCAGGTCCATGGTCGGGCCGATGCCCTGGGCGAAGCCGGCGATCCACCTCAGGCCCTCGGGCTTGACCAGGTCCGCGACCGTGCGCGGGTCCTTGGCCTGCTCGAAGTCCCAGGGGCGGGTGCCCGCCGCGGAGAGCAGGACCACGCGGGGCGCCGAGACCAGCCGGGAGAGCCGCTGGATGCTGGAGGGCTCGAAGGACTGGAGGAAGACCGCCGAGTCGCGGCGGTCGCGCCCGTACCGGCGCAGCAGCTTGGCCAGCGGCTCCTCAAGGCCGAGGCCGAGCGCCCGGAAGTGGCTGGGGTGCTTGGTCTCCACGTGCAGCCAGACCTGCTTGTCACGGCGCCGGCTCTCGCGGTTGGCCCAGCGCAGCACCTCCTCGAAGGTGGGCACCCCCCACTGGCCGTCGTAGAGGGTGTTGCGCTGCCGGACGGCGGGGATGCGTTCCTTCGCGCGCAGCGTCTTCAGCTCGGCGAGCGTGAAGTCCTCGGTGAACCAGCCGGTGACGAGGACCCCGTCGACGGACTTGGTGGTCCGGCGCGCCGCGAACTCCGGGTGGTCGGCGACGTCGGTGGTGCCGCCGATCTCGTTCTCGTGGCGGCACACCAGATGGCCGTCCTTGGTGGGGACGAGGTCCTGCTCGATGACGTCGGCGCCCATGTCGAGCGCGAGCTGGTAGGAGCCGAGCGTGTGCTCGGGCCGGTAGCCGCTCGCTCCGCGGTGGCCGATCACCGTCGGGTACGGCAGGTCCCGGAAGCCGCCCTCGCCGTGCCCGCCGCCCGCGGCGGCGGCGGAGGCCGGTCCCGCCGCGAGCCCGGTGATGCCGGTGCCCGCTGCCAGTACGGCCGCGCCGAGGACCGTGCGCCGTGCTGCCCCACCCTGTGTCATGAGTGCCACTCCCCATCGCGAAAAACGCCCGAATCGGCGTGCCGATCGTAGGCGGGGAGGGGTTTCCGGCGAGGGTGTCCCGTCGGAACACGGCGGAAACGTGCGTCAACACTGCGTATCCGACTCGTGAACCCGATGTGCGATCAGAGCTGACCCACGAGTATCGTCCTCACCTGCACTACCGCCGCGTGGTGGGTGCGAGAACCGCTTTTCGATGCCGGAGGGCCCACGTTGTTCCGTACGCGCCTCATCAAAGCCACTGTCGGACCGGTCATGCGCCTGATGTTCCGCACCCGTGTGGAGGGCATCGAGAACATCCCGGGCACCGGGCCGGTGATTCTGGCGGGTAACCACCTCACGTTCATCGACTCCATGATCCTTCCGCTGGTGTGCGACCGCACGGTCCACTTCATCGGCAAGGACGAGTACGTGACGGGCAAGGGGATCAAGGGCCGCGCCATGGCCTGGTTCTTCACCGGCTCCGGCATGATCCCCGTCGACCGCGACGGGGCGAACGGCGGGGTCGCGGCCCTGATGACCGGCCGCCGGATCCTCGAAGAGGGCAAGATCTTCGGCATCTACCCGGAGGGCACCCGCTCCCCCGACGGCCGGCTCTACCGCGGCCGTACCGGGATCGCCCGCCTGACCCTGATGACGGGTGCCCCCGTGGTTCCGTTCGCGATGATCGGCACCGACAAGCTCCAGCCCGGCGGCGCCGGGATGCCGCGCCCGGGCCGGGTCACCGTGCGCTTCGGCGAGCCGATGGAGTTCTCCCGCTACGAGGGCATGGACCGCGACCGGTACGTGCTGCGCGCGGTCACCGACTCGGTGATGGCCGAGGTCATGCGCCTGTCGGGCCAGGAGTACGTGGACATGTACGCGACCAAGGCGAAGGCGGCCTGAGCCCGCTTCACTGCCGCTGGAGTGAGCGGCTGACGCCCGCCGCCGTGGTGGTGGCGAGGATCCAGCCGGTCACGATCAGCAGGTACGACAGCCACTGGTACCAGCCGCTCGGCGCGTAGGCGGACTCCTGCCCGAAGCTGATGATGGGCACCAGCAGGTCGATCGTGTAGAACACCGCGTTGAAGTCCGGGGCCTCGCCCGCCTTCAGGGGCCGCGGCGGCTCCAGGCCGTAGGCGACCGCCCCCGTCAGCAGCAGGGCCAGCAGCCAGCCGACCGCCCGCAGCGGCCGGAAGCCGTAGCCGACGGTGACGTCCTGGAGCTTGCCCCACAGCCGGGCGTGCCGGGGCAGGGTGCGGCGGTGCCTGCGCAGCTTGGCGAGCTGGACGGTCCGCGCGCCGGCCTCGTCGCCCGCCGTACGGTAGGCCGCGGCGAGCTGTTCGTAGGCGTACGGGAGGTAGCCGGACTCCTCGCGCTCCAGGGCGGGCAGCCGCTGCTCGGCGGGCAGGTGCGGGGAGAGGGTGCGGTAGGTCAGGCCGTCGATGCGGATCTGGTCGGGCCAGGTCTCGCTCGGCATGTGCAGGATGTCGAACTGGGAGCGCCGCAGGTTCACCGTGCCCTGGACGGTCTCGCAGGACCGCAGCCACACCTCGCCGACCACGCAGCTGGAGGCGCGCAGGGCGACCCCGCCGGGGTTGACGAAGCGGGCGTAGCCGAACTGGAGCTGGCCCGGTATGCGGGATCCGGTGAGGTTGACCCGGCCGTGGGCCTCCATCCGCAGGGCCCTCAGGTCGGTGCCGACGGACAGGTTCTCGGCGTGCAGGGCGGTGGAGCCGGGGGCGAGCAGGCGGGCGTCGTCGAGGTTGACCTGGCCGCCGACGGTGGCGCCGTTGAGGCGGGTCTGGCCGTGGACGGTGAGTCCGAAGGCGATCACGTCGGTGCCGATGTCGGCGTGGTTGACCTGGAGCGGCGCCTCCTCGCCCGCCGCGGCCCCCTCGCCGCCCCCGGGTGTCCCGAGGACCGCCTTCTGCAGGAAGAGGCCGCCGGCTATCCGGGCGCCGGAGAGCCGTACCGGCCCGCTGATCCGCGTGCAGGGCAGGCGCAGCGCGACGTCGATGGTGACGGAGGTGGCGGTGAGGCCGGGCAGGACCGAGTCGCTCAGGACAAGGGCCCGCAGCCGTGCCCCGTAGATCAGGGGCTTGCGCTCGAACCAGCAGCCGCGCAGCCGGATCGCGTGCTCGACCACGGCGTACTTGAGGTTGAGCTTCCCGGTGATCCTGACGCCACGGAGGTTGAGGCCCGCGACCAGGCCGCGGGCGCTGGACCCGTTCAGCAGCAGGTCGGTGAGCACCTCGGCCCGCACGGTCCGCTCCGGGCCCCAGGCGTGGCCGCCGGCGGCGTCCTCGTCGGGCTCCGCCCGGAAGTCGACCCGCTCGCCGCGCGGGAAGGCGTCCCAGATGCGGCGCTCGGCGGGGGTGAGCTCGTTGATCTCCATCGCCGGGATGGTGTCCCGCGGCCCGACGGACTGTCAACTCGGCCGGGGACAGCATCCTTTGGGGGGTGTCAGTGCTCGACGCCGTCCTGGAGCCGCTGGCCCTTCAGCAGGAACCAGGCGGCCGCGGCGGTGGCCAGCAGGACGGCCGCGCCCACTCCGGAGGCCAGCCGCAGGCCGTCCGTGAAGGCCTCCTGGGCCGCTCCCACCAGGTGTCCGGCGGTCTGCGGGTCCAGCCCCTTGGCGGCCTCGACGGCCCCGCCGAGGGATTCGTGCGCGGCGTCGGCGACGGGCCCGGCGACCGAGGCGGGGGCGGTGAAGCCCTGGTAGACGCCGGTCACGATGGAGCCGAGCAGGGCGATGCCGAGGGCGGCGCCGAGTTCGTACGCCGTCTCGGAGACGGCCGAGGCCGAGCCGGCCTGCTCCTTGGGCACGCTGGAGAGGATCACGTCGGCGGTGACGGTGAAGGAGAAGCCGGCGCCGAGGCCGACGAGGAGCAGGGCCGCGCCGAGCAGCGGGTAGCCGGTCTCCTTGTGGATCACGGTGAGCACGGCGAGGGCCAGGCCGATCGCGGCCAGTCCGCCGGCGACGACGGAGCGCACCGAGTAGCGGCGGGCGTACCGGCCCGCGACCAGGCCGGTGACCACCGCGCCGATGGCGGCGGGCAGTTCGGCCAGGCCCGCCTCCAGCGGGTCGCGGCCCTGGACGAGCTGGAGGAACTGGGAGAGGAAGAAGACCAGTCCGGAGAGCCCGAAGACGGTGAGCAGGTCGGCCAGGACCGCGCCGGAGAAGCCGCGGTGCTGGAAGAGCCGCATGTCCAGCAGCGGGGACGGCAGGCTGAACTGGCGGCGGACGAAGGCGTGGAGGCTGGCGGCGCCGATGACGGCGGCGGCCCAGACGCCCCAGGTCATGCCGTGGGTGGCGACCTCCTTGACGGCGTAGACGACGCTGATGACGCCGACGAGGGAGAGGCCGACGCTGAACAGGTCCCAGGGGCCGGCGACCGGGTTCTTGGACTCGGGCAGCAGCTTGATCCCGACGACGACCAGGACGATCATCACGGGGAGGTTGATGAGGAAGACCGAGCCCCAGTAGAAGTGCTGGAGCAGGGCTCCGCCGACGACCGGGCCGACGGCCGCGCCGGCCGAGGCGGTGGCGCCCCAGATGCCGATGGCGAGGCTGCGCTCCCTGGGGTCGTGGAAGATGTTGCGGATCAGGGCGAGGGTGGACGGCATCAGGGTGGCGCCGGCCACGCCGAGCAGGGCCCGGGCGACGATCATCATCTCGGGGCTGGTCGCGTAGGCGTTGAGGACGGAGACGGCGCCGAAGGCGGTGGCTCCGACCAGCAGCAGCTTCTTGCGGCCTATCCGGTCGCCGAGGGAGCCCATGGAGACGAGCAGTCCGGCGATGACGAAGGAGTAGATGTCGCCGATCCACAGCAGCTGGGTGCCGGACGGCTTGAGGTCCTCGCTGAGGGAGGGCGTGGCCAGGCCGAGTACGGTGGCGTCCACCGCGACCAGCAGTACGGCCAGGACGAGCACGGAGAGCGCGAGCCAGCGCCCGGGGCTCTTGGCCTCCGTCCCCTTCGTCAGGCTCGACTGCACGGTTCCGGTCATTTCTCCACACTCCGTCGTGCGCCACCGAGTAGCAGCTCGATGATCATGTACTGAAAGTCCTTGGCGGCGACCCGGCCGTCCATGACGGCCCAGGCACAGGTGCCGATGAGGCCGTAGAGGGCCTCGGTGAGCCAGGCGGGGCTCAGATCGATCCGGATGTCGCCCTCGGCCTGGCCGCGCCGGAAGAGCGCGCCGACGCGGGCGTCGAGGCGGGACCAGCCCTCGTTGACCTGGTCGCCCTCGAAGAGCTGGTTCTCGGTGACGAGGAAGGCCAGCAGCGGGGCGTTGGGCTCGGCCTCGGCGACGAGCCGCTTCAGGGCGTCCACGGCCGTGCCCTCGTCGAGGCGGGCGTTGTCGAAGGCCACCTCGAACTCCCGGATGCCGAGTTCCTCGAGGGCCCGCACGAGGGCGTCACGCCCGGCGAAGTGCCGGTGCAGGGTCGCGCGCCCGATGCCTGCGGCGCGGGCGACCTCGTCCATCGTGGCGGTCGATTTGCGGGAAAGCAGGGCCGCCGCGTCGCGGAGCACCTGGTCACGATCCATGGCCATGAGACAAGCATACCCCGAATGAGACGCAACTGTCTCATTGGATCGAAAGGCGGGGTCCTGCGCGCATCAACCTGCTGACCGATGTCGGCGGCGCGCCGGACCCGTACGCCACCCAGCCACCCAGCCGCTGAGCCCGAGCCGCTGAGCCGCTGAGCCGCTGAGCCGCCCCGAGGGCTACCCCTTCCGGACAGCGCTGATGCGGCGGGTCGACGAGCGGATTGGGCTGGCCCCGGCGGACTTCGACGCGCTGCGCGGGTGGGCGGCGTAGGGGTCAGGTGAGGGTCGAGGCCAGCAGGCGGGCGGTCTTCTCGACCAGCTCGTCGTCCCTGGGGCCGGCCGGCGAGCCCGGCTTGGTCGTCAGGACCGCCATCACGATCGGGGCGCGGTCCGGCGGCCACACCACGCCGACGTCGTTGGCCACCCCGTACTCGCTCCCCCCGCCGGTCTTGTCCGCCAGGATCCAGTCCGCCGGCAGGCCGGCCTTGAACCGTGCGGTGTTCGTCGTGTTGGCGACCAGCCAGCCGGTCAGCAGCCCGCGGTCCCGGGACGGCAGCGCGTCGCCGAGGAGCAGGCGCGCGTAGGTCCCCCCGACGGCCCGGGGGCTGGTGGTGTCGGTGATCCGGCCGGGCTCCGCCGAGTTCAGTTCGGGTTCCCAGCGGTCCAGCCGGGTGGTGCGGTCCCCGAGCGAGCGGCTGAACCGGGTGATCGCCTCGGGGCCGCCCAGGGCCTCGAGGAGCAGGTTGGCCGCGGCGTTGTCGCTGAGGCTGACGGCGGCGGAGCACAGGGCCTCGACCGTCATCCCGTCGGCCAGGTTCGCGGGCTTGCCGGTCTCCGGGCCGTACCCCGACTTCTCGACGTACTCCCGCGTGTACCGGATCCGCCGGGCGAGGAACTCGCCGTCCTCGTCGAGGTCGCGCAGCACGGCCGCGGCGGCGAGCCCCTTGAAGACCGAGCACATCGGGAACCGCTCGTCCGCGCGGTGGGCCACCGTCCGGCCCGTGGCCGTGTCGCGGGCGAACACGCCCAGCCGGGCGGAGTGCTCCCGCTCCAGCTCCCGCAGCCGCCGGGCCACCGCGGCCGCCGGCTCCGCGGCGTGCGCCGGGCCGCCGGCGGCCGCGGCCAGGCCGGTGAACAGCACGGTCCCCGTGCCGAGGGCCAGCAGTGCGCGCCGGGACGGGCCGGCTCCTGGGGTATCCACCATCGTCTCCTCGTCTCCGATATCAGGACACCGTCCGACACGCTCCGTGCGGGCCGGACGGTTCCCCGCCGGCGGGAAACGCCGAGCCGCTACTGCTTGTGCACGGCCCAGGCGTGCTGGATGACCAGGTCCGCCTTCAGCTCGGTCAGCTGGACGGCGACCGCCGAAGGGGCGGTGCCGCCGCGGCCGTTGCGGGAGGCCAGGGCGCCGGGCACGTTGAGGACGCTGCGGACCTCGGGGGTCAGGTGCTCCGAGATCTTCGCGAACTGCTCGTCCGTGAGCCCGTCGAGCTCGATGCCGAGCGCCTCGCACTCCTTGACGCACTCGCCGGCCACCTCGTGGGCGACGCGGAACGGCACGCCCTGCTTGACCAGCCACTCCGCGATGTCGGTGGCGAGCGAGAAGCCGGCCGGAGCCAGTTCCTCCATCCGCTCCCGGTTGACCGTGAGGGTGGCCATCATGCCGGTGAAGGCCGGCAGCAGGACCTCGAGGGTGTCGCAGGAGTCGAAGACCGGCTCCTTGTCCTCCTGGAGGTCCCGGTTGTAGGCGAGCGGCAGGGCCTTGAGCGTCGCGAGGAGGCCCGTCAGGTTGCCGATGAGGCGGCCCGACTTGCCGCGCGCCAGCTCCGCGATGTCCGGGTTCTTCTTCTGCGGCATGATCGACGAGCCGGTGGAGAAGGCGTCGTGCAGGGTCACGAAGGAGAACTCCTTCGTGTTCCAGATGATGATCTCCTCCGCGATCCGGGACAGGTTGATCCCGATCATCGCGGTGACGAAGGCGAACTCGGCGACGAAGTCGCGCGAGGCCGTGCCGTCGATGGAGTTGCCGACCGAGCCGCGTTCGAAGCCGAGCTCGGCGGCGACCGCCTCCGGGTCCAGGCCGAGCGAGGAGCCGGCCAGCGCCCCCGAGCCGTACGGGGAGACCGCGGTCCGCGTGTCCCACTGGCGCAGCCGCTCCGCGTCCCGGGACAGGGACTGGACATGGGCCAGCACGTGGTGGGCGAAGAGCACCGGCTGGGCGTGCTGGAGGTGGGTCCGGCCGGGCATCGCCACGTCCGCGTGCGTCTCGGCGAGGCCGACCAGCGCGTCCTGGAGGTCGGCGATGAGTCCGCCGATGATCCGGGCGTGGTCGCGCAGGTACATCCTGAAGAGGGTGGCCACCTGGTCGTTGCGGGACCGGCCGGCCCGCAGCTTGCCGCCGAGGTCGGCGCCGAGCCGCTCCAGCAGGCCGCGCTCCAGCGCGGTGTGCACGTCCTCGTCGGCGATGGTGCCGGTGAAGGTGCCCGCGGCCACGTCGGCTTCGAGCTGGTCGAGGCCCGCGATCATGCGCTCGAGCTCTTCGGCCGTGAGGAGCCCCGCCTTGTGCAGCACCCGGGCGTGGGCGCGGGAGCCCGCGATGTCGTACGGCGCGAGGCGCCAGTCGAAGTGGACCGACGCGGACAGCTTCGCGAGGGCCTCGGCGGGCCCGTCTGCGAAGCGGCCGCCCCAGAGCCGGACATCACCGTTGTTGCTGCTCACAGCTACTGCTCCTCAGGACTGCATGGTGTCGGATGTGCAACCGCCCGCCGATCGCGGAGGTAACGGGGGGCGGTCCGTTCGGCTGTGCGCGCCTCAGGCGAGGTCGCGGCGCGCGGCGATCTTCGAGGAGAGGCCGAAGATCTCGATGAAACCCTGGGCCTTGGACTGGTCGAACGTGTCGCCCGAATCGTAGGTCGCCAGGTTGAAGTCGTAGAGCGACTCGTCCGACTTCCGGCCGGTGACGACGGCGCGGCCGCCGTGCAGGGTCATCCGGATGTCACCGGTGACGTGCTGGTTGGCCTCGGCGATGAAGCCGTCCAGCGCCCGCTTGAGCGGGGAGAACCACAGGCCGTCGTAGACCAGCTCGCCCCAGCGCTGCTCGACCTGCCGCTTGTAGCGGGCCAGTTCGCGCTCGACGGTGACGTTCTCCAGCTCCTGGTGGGCGGTGATCAGCGCGATCGCGCCGGGGGCCTCGTACACCTCCCGGGACTTGATGCCCACGAGGCGGTCCTCGACGATGTCGATCCGGCCGACGCCCTGGGCTCCGGCGCGCTCGTTGAGCTGCTGGATCGCCTGCAGGACGGAGACGGGCCTGCCGTCGACGGCGACCGGGACGCCGGCCTCGAAGGAGATGACGACCTCGTCGGCCTCGCGGGGGACGGCCGGGTTCGAGGTGTACTCGTAGACGTCCTCGACCGGCGCGTTCCAGATGTCCTCCAGGAAGCCCGTCTCGACGGCGCGCCCGAAGACGTTCTGGTCGATGGAGTACGGGGACTTCCTGGTGGTGGCGATGGGCAGGTCGGCCTTCTCGGCGAAGGCGATCGCCTTGTCCCGGGTCATCGCGTAGTCGCGGACCGGGGCGATGCACGTGAGGTCGGGGCCGAGGGCGGCGATGCCGGCCTCGAAGCGGACCTGGTCGTTGCCCTTGCCGGTGCAGCCGTGGGCGACGGTCGAGGCGCCGTGCTTGCGGGCGGCGGCCACCAGGTGCTTGACGATGGCCGGCCGGGAGAGGGCGGAGACCAGCGGATAGCGGTCCATGTAGAGGGCGTTCGCCCGGATCGCCGGGAGGCAGTACTCGTCGGCGAACTCCTCCCTGGCGTCCGCGACCTCGGCTTCCACCGCACCGCAGGCGAGCGCGCGCTTGCGGATGACGTCCAGGTCCTCGCCGCCCTGGCCGACGTCCACCGCCACGGCGATGACCTCTGCGCCCGTCTCCTCGGCGATCCAGCCGATGGCGACGGAGGTGTCCAGTCCGCCTGAGTAGGCGAGTACGACGCGCTCGGTCACGGGCTTCTCCTTACGGTGCGTTCCACCTCGCGGTGCATCCAACGACAGGCATAACTATGCACTGGTCCGTATGTTTCGTCAATCGGCTTCCGGTCCGCCCTCCGCTGACCAGGGCGTATATCAGGGGCGCCCGGCACCGGCCGACGCCTACGATCGGCAGTCCGCGCCGGACGAGGGGGACACGTGGGAGCCGAGACGCAGCGCCAGACCGAAGAGGGCCGGGCCGCGGCCGCGGCCCTGATGCGGGGCGAGCGCCCCGGACTCGGCGGTGTCCGCCGCCCCGCCCTGCCGCTGTCCTGGATCGCCTTCGACGCCGAGGTCAGGCGCGGCCACTCCCCCTGGTATCCGGGGCCCCGCGCCGTCGGCCGGGTCGAAGTCCGCCTCTGCCACCCCGACGGCCGGATCCGCGCGGCGGCGCTGAGCGCCCCCCGCCCGCCGCTGCCGCTCGTCGTGATCCGGTGCGCCGACTGGGCTCCGGCGGTGCGCGAGCGCGCCCGGCAGGTGCTCTCCGCGGCCCTGGCCGCCGATCCGGCACGCACCCTGATCGACCTCACCCCGCTCGTCCTGCGGCTGGCCCGGCGCGAACGGGGCGTCTGGGCGCGCGACCTGTTCGAGGAAGCGCTCCGCTCGGGGCACCCGCTGCCGGCCCCCTGGTGGCGCCCCGCGCGTCCCGGCCGGTGGTGGCGCCCCGAGCGCGCCGCGCGCACGGTGACCGGCGAGGAGCCCGACACCGTCCTGGCCTGGCTGCGCCGCAGCGGCGACCTGCCGACCCGCCGGTTCGCCACCCGCATCACGCTGGACGCCGGGCTGTTCGGCGTACGGGAGCTCGCCCGGCGCGCCGGCGCGGAGCGGGACCCGGCGACGGCGCGGCTCTGGGGGGACGCCGCCCTGGCCGCGCTGGCCGCCGACGGGCCGGACGACCGGGCGATCGACAGCCTGCTGCGCGGGCACATCCCGCTGGTGCGCGCCGGCGGGGTCACCGCCCTGCGCCGGGCCGGCCGCGCCGCCGAGGCCGCGGACCACCTGGCGGACCGCTCCGGGCTGGTCCGGGCCTGCGCGCGGTGGCTGGTCGGGCAGGAGGGCGGGGACCCGTACCCCCTGTACCGCGCGCTGGTCGAGGACCCGGCCCGCGTGACCCCGTACGCCGTCGCCGGCTTCGCCGAGTGCGCCCGGCGGGCGGACGCGCCGCTGCTGCGCGCGCTGCTGGAGCAGCCCGTTCCCCTCTCCGGCGCCGTACGGGCCGCCGCCGTCGCGGGGCTGCGCACGCTGCAGGCCGATGACGCGGACCTGCTGCGGCCGCTGCTCGACGACCCCTCGCCGGCCGTCGCCCGCGAGGCCGCACTCGGCCTGCTCCCGGTCGCGGGCCGGCTGCCCGCCGACTGGCTGACGGCCCGGATGGCGCCCGGGCTCCCGCCGCACACCCGCCGGGCCGCGTACCGGGTGCTGCACGCGCGCGGCGGGATCGACGCGCTGCGGGCCTCCGTGGAGCTGCTCGCGGACCCCGACCCGGGGCTGCGGCAGGTCGCGGCGCAGCGCGTGCGGAGCCTGTGGTCCCCCGACCGGCCGCCGGCGCTGCCGCTGCGCGATCCCGAGGTCGGCGCCCTGCTGGACCGCTGCACCGGGCTGTTCAGCGACCACGTCATGGGGCGGATGCGTGCACGGCTCGGAATTCCGCGTGCGGCGCACGACCCGGCCGGATAATGATCCACATGGGAAAGCTCTACGCACGCATAGACGGCCGGCTGCGCACCTTCATCGAAGAGCAGCCGGTCTTCTTCACGGCCACCGCACCGCTCGCCGGTGACGGCCACGTCAACCTGTCCCCCAAGGGCCGCGCCGGAACCCTCGTCGTCATCGACGAGCAGACGCTCGCCTACCTCGACTTCGGCGGCAGCGGCGCCGAGACGATCGCACACGTGCGCGAGAACGGCCGGATCACCCTGATGTGGTGCGCCTTCTCCGGGCCGCCCAACATCGTGCGCGTGCACGGCGACGGGGAGGCGGTCTTCCGCGACGACCCGCGGTGGGCCGAGCTGATCGGCCTGTTCGGCAACGCCGACGGGCCGTCCGCGCGGGCGATCATCCTCGTCCACGCCCGGCGGATCGCCGACACGTGCGGGTACGCCGTCCCCTTCATGGGGTACGAGGGCGAGCGCACCCTCCACGCGGAGTACTTCGGCCGCAAGACGGACGAGGAGTTCGCCGCGTACTGCGAGAAGAAGGAGTACATCGAAAGGAGCCTCGACGGCCTGCCTGCGCTGCCGCTGCCCCTTCCGCCCCGTACCGTCTGACGTGTGCTGCGTACCGCTCTCGTCACGGGCTCACTGATCGTCACCACCCTGCTCCCGCAGGGCTTCCAGAGCCTGGCCCCGCTGCCCGACCGGCTCTCCGACACCGGCGGCGGAAGCCAGCTGATCACCGCCGTCGCGCCCGCCCCCGGTTCCACGACCGGGCGGCTGACGTGGTGGGACCGGCGGGCGGGGCGGTGGTACGAGGCCGGGAGCGCGCAGGCCCGCTTCGGGGCGAAGGGTCTCACCGAGGGCGCGAGCCGCACACAGGGCACGAACACCACCCCGACCGGGCTGTACGACCTCCCGTTCGCCTTCGGGATCCGGCGGGCGCCGGCCGGCACGGGCTATCACTACCGGCGGGTGACCGGCGACTCGTGGTGGTGCCAGGACAACGCGTCCGCCGCCTACAACCGCTGGGTGGAGCCGCTGCCGGCGCACTGCGCGCCGGGCGAGGCGGAGCACCTGGTGACGTACGAGGCCCAGTACGCCCACGCCCTGGTCATCGGCTTCAACTACGCCGAGCCGGTGCGCGGCCGGGGCGCCGGGATCTTCCTGCACGTCAACGGCAAGGGCGCGACGGCCGGGTGCGTGTCCGTACCCCGGGAGGCGATGCGCAGGATCCTCCGCTGGGCGGACCCGGCCCGCAGCCCCCACATCGCCATCGGCACCGAGTCCGGAACGCTCGCGGTGACCCGCTACTAGCTCCTAGCCCTCCTTCTGGGCCAGCCGCAGCAGGTGGTCGGCCAGGGCCTGGCCGCCCGCCGGGTCGCGGCTGATCAGCATCAGCGTGTCGTCGCCCGCGATCGTGCCGAGGATCTCGCGGAGTTCGGCCTGGTCGATCGCGGAGGCGAGGAACTGCGCGGCACCCGGCGGGGTGCGCAGGACCACGAGGTTGGCCGAGGCCTCCGCCGAGATCAGCAGTTCCCCGGAGAGGCGCCGCATCCGCTCCTCCTTCGCCGACTCCCCGAGGGGTGCCTGCGGGGTGCGGAAACCGCCCTCGCTGGGGACCGCGTAGATCAGCTCTCCGCCGGTGTTGCGGATCTTCACCGCGCCCAGCTCGTCGAGGTCCCGGGAGAGCGTCGCCTGGGTGACGCTCAGCCCGTCGTCGGCGAGCAGCTTGGCCAGCTGGCTCTGCGAGCGGACCGGCTGCCGGTTGAGGATGTCCACGATCCGGCGGTGGCGGGCGGTGCGGGTCTGCGGGACGGCCTGCCCTCCCCCGGACTCCGTCTGGGGGGACCCCCAGTGCTCGTTGTCCTGCGCCTGGCTCATCGTCGTCTCATTCTCCGGATCCGTCCCCGTTGGCCGCGTCGAGGATGCCGGGCAGGTCCCGGAGGAACGCGTCCGCCTCGCCCTGGGACAGGACGTAGGGCGGCATGAGCCGCACGACGTCGGGGGCGGGCGCGTTGACCAGGTAACCGGCATCCTGAGCCGCCTGTTGCACCCGAGGTGCGAGGCGCTCGGTCAGCACGATACCCAGCAGCAGGCCGGCGCCACGGACATGGGAGACCAGCGGGTGCGCGGAGGCCTCGATTCCGGAGCGCAGCCGCTCGCCCCGCGCCTTGACCTGCTCGAGCAGGCCGTCGGCGGCGATGGTGTCGATGACGGCGAGTCCGGCGGCGCAGGCCACCGGGTTCCCGCCGAAGGTGGTGCCGTGCTGGCCCGGCCGCAGCAGGTCGGCCGCGGCTCCGAAAACGGCCACGGCGCCGATGGGCAGCCCGCCGCCGAGCCCCTTGGCGAGCGTGACGAGGTCCGGCTCGACGCCCTCGTGCGCCTGGTGCTCGAACCACTGGCCGCACCGGCCGATGCCGGTCTGCACCTCGTCGAGGACGAGCAGGGTGCCGGTGGCCCGGGTGATCTCACGGGCGGCCGTCAGGTACCCGGCGGGCGGGACCACGACGCCGTTCTCGCCCTGGATCGGTTCGATGACCACGAGCGCGGTCTGCTCGGTGACGGCGGCCCGCAGCGCCTCGGTGTCGCCGTACGGGACGTGCGTGACGTCACCGGGCAGCGGCAGGAAGGGGTCCTGCTTCTTCGGCTGGCCGGTGAGCGCGAGGGCGCCCATGGTCCGGCCGTGGAAGCCGCCCGTGGTGGCGACCATGTGGGTCCGCCCGGTCAGCCGGCCGATCTTGAAGGCCGCTTCGACCGCCTCGGCGCCCGAGTTGCAGAAGAACACCTTGCCGGGGCGGCCGAAGAGCTGGAGCAGCCGCTCACCGAGGGCGATGACGGGCTCGGAGGCGTAGAGGTTCGAGACGTGGCCCAGGGTCTGGATCTGGCCGGTGACGGCCGCGACGACCGCCGGGTGGGCGTGGCCGAGCGCGTTGACCGCGATGCCGCCGACGAAGTCGGTGTACTGCGTGCCGTCCGCGTCCCAGACCTGCGCTCCCTCACCGCGGACGAGGGCCAGCGCGGGGGTGCCGTAGTTGTCGGTCAGCGCGCCCTTCCAGCGGGTGCGGTACTCCTCGTTGCCGGTGCTCACCGGGGCTCCCCTCCCTGTGCGTCGGGCACGACCATCGTGCCGATTCCCTCGTCCGTGAAGATCTCCAGCAGGATCGAGTGCTGGACCCGCCCGTCGATCACGCGGGCGGTGGTGACGCCGCTGCGGACGGCGTGCAGGCAGCCCTCCATCTTGGGCACCATGCCGCTGGACAGCTCCGGCAGCAGCTTCTCCAGCTGGCTGACGGTGAGCCGGCTGATGACCTCGTCGCTGTTGGGCCAGTCCGCGTAGAGCCCCTCGACGTCGGTGAGCACCATCAGGGTCTCGGCGCCGAGCGCGGCGGCCAGCGCGGCCGCCGCCGTGTCCGCGTTCACGTTGTAGACGTGGTGGTCGTCGGCGCTGCGCGCGATGGAGGAGATCACCGGGATCCGGCCGTCCGCCAGCAGTGCCTCGATCGCGCCGGTGTCGATCGCGGTGATCTCGCCGACCCGGCCGATGTCGACGAGCTCGCCCTCGATCTCGGGGGTGTGCTTGGCGGCGGTGATGGTGTGGGCGTCCTCGCCGGTCAGGCCCACGGCGAGCGGCCCGTGCTGGTTGAGCAGGCCGACCAGCTCGCGCTGGACCTGGCCCGCCAGGACCATCCGTACGACGTCCATGGCCTCCGGGGTGGTGACACGCAGGCCCGCCTTGAACTCGCTGACCAGGCCCTGCTTGTCGAGCTGGGCGTTGATCTGGGGCCCGCCGCCGTGCACCACGACCGGCTTGAGGCCGGCCTGCCGCAGGAAGACCACGTCCTGGGCGAAGGCGGCCTTGAGGTCCTCGTCGATCATGGCGTTGCCGCCGAACTTGATGACGACGACCTTGCCGTTGTGGCGGGTCAGCCACGGCAGGGCCTCGATGAGGATCTGCGCCTTGGGCAGCGCGGTGTGCTTGCGCGCCGTCGCGGTGCCGGGCTGCCCGGCCGTCTCGTCGCTCATGAGCTGTAGGCGCTGTTCTCGTGGACGTACTCGGCGGTGAGGTCGTTGGCCCAGATCACGGCCGACTCGCCGCCGGTGGACAGGTCGGCGGTGATGCGGACCTCGCGGTCCTTCATGCTCACCAGGTCGCGGTCCTCGCCGACCGAACCGTTCTTGCAGACCCAGACCCCGTTGATGGCCACGTTCAGCCGGTCCGGGTCGAAGGCCGCCTTGGTGGTGCCGATGGCGGAGAGCACCCGGCCCCAGTTCGGGTCCTCGCCGTGGATGGCGCACTTGAGCAGGTTGTTCCGGGCGATGGACCGGCCGACCTCGACCGCGTCGTCCTCGCTGGCCGCGCCGATGACCTCGATGCGGATGTCCTTGCCGGCGCCCTCGGCGTCGCCGATCAGCTGGCGGGCCAGGTCGTCGCAGACGGTCCGTACCGCCTCGGCGAACACCTCGTACGCGGGCGCCGTGCCGGAGGCCCCGGAAGCCAGCAGCAGCACCGTGTCGTTGGTGGACATGCAGCCGTCGGAGTCGACCCGGTCGAAGGTGGTGCGGGTGGCGGCGCGCAGCGCCCGGTCGAGGGTGGCGCTGTCCAGGTCGGCGTCGGTGGTGAGGACGACGAGCATGGTGGCCAGGCCCGGGGCGAGCATGCCCGCGCCCTTGGCCATGCCGCCGACGGTCCAGCCGTCCTGCGAGACCGTGGCCGTCTTGTGCACGGTGTCGGTGGTCTTGATGGCGACGGCAGCGTCCTCGCCGCCGTCCCCGGACAGGGCCGCGGCCGCGGTCTCGATGCCCGGCAGCAGCTTGTCCATGGGGAGCAGCACGCCGATCAGGCCGGTGGAAGCGACCGCGATCTCCCCGGCGTTGAACTCGCCGCCGAGGACCTCCGCGACCTTCTCGGCGGTGGCGTGGGTGTCCTGGAAGCCCTTGGGGCCCGTGCAGGCGTTGGCGCCGCCGGAGTTCAGGACGACCGCGCCGACCACGGCGCCGCGCAGGACCTGCTCGGACCAGCGCACGGGCGCGGCCTTGACGCGGTTGCTGGTGAAGACGCCCGCGGCGGCCAGACGCGGCCCGTTGTTGACCACCAGGGCCAGGTCCGGGTTGCCGTTCGCCTTGATCCCGGCGGCGATGCCCGCCGCCGTGAACCCCTGTGCTGCCGTGACGCTCACGGTGCGACTCCGATCGTGGAAAGTCCCGTGCCCTCGGGAAGGCCGAGGGCGATGTTCATGCTCTGCACCGCGCCGCCGGCGGTGCCCTTGGTGAGGTTGTCGATGGCGCTGATGGCGATGATCCGCTGGGCGGACTCGTCGTAGGCGACCTGCACGTGGACGGCGTTGGAACCGTGCACGGACTTGGTGGACGGCCAGCGGCCCTCGGGCAGCAGGTGGACGAACGGCTCGTCGGCGTACGCCTTCTCGTAGGCGGCGCGCAGCGAGTCGGCGCTCGTGCCGGGCAGGGCCTTGGCCGAGCAGGTGGCGAGGATGCCGCGGGCCATGGGCACGAGGTTCGGCGTGAAGGAGACGGAGACCCTGCTGCCCGCGAGCGGGGAGAGGTTCTGCACCATCTCGGGCGTGTGCCGGTGGGCCCCGCCCACGCCGTACGGGGTGACGTTGCCCATCACCTCGGCGCCGAGCAGGTGGGCCTTGAGCGCCTTGCCCGCGCCGGAGGTCCCGGTGGCGGCGACGATCACGGCCTCCGGCTCGGCGAGCTGCGCCTGGTAGGCCGGGAACAGGGCGAGCGAGACGGCGGTGGGGAAGCAGCCCGGGACGGCGATGCGCCGGGCCCCTTCGAGCGCGGCGCGTCCGCCGGGCAGCTCGGGGAGCCCGTAGGGCCAGGTGCCCGCGTGCGGGGCCCCGTAGAACCTGTCCCAGTCGGACGGGTCCTTGAGCCGGTGGTCGGCGCCCATGTCGACGACGAGCACGTCCTCGCCGAGCCGGGCCGCGACGGCGGCGGACTGGCCGTGCGGGAGCGCGAGGAACACGACGTCGTGGCCGGCCAGGACCTCGGGGGTGGTCGCCTCCAGGGTCCGCCCCGCGAGCGGTACGAGGTGCGGCTGCAGGTTGCCGAAGGGCTCCCCGGCGTTGGAGTGGCCGGTCAGCGCGCCGATCTCGACCTCGGGGTGCGCGAGCAGCAGGCGCAGGACTTCACCGCCCGCGTACCCGCTCGCTCCGGCCACCGCTACACGTACCGCCATCGGACCCTCCTCGTCGATGGCATGACTATACGTAGCTACGCAGTTTTATGCAATGCGTTTCAGGGGGCCCGGGCGCTCCTACGAAGCGTCCCACGCCGACGGCGACCACGGGGGCGGAACCGGCGGAGTGCGACGCCACCCCGGCCCCGCCCTGCGGTGCGGGCCCCGCCCGCGGGGGCGGATCAGCCGGTCAGGGCGTGGCGGACCCACACGTTGGGTTCCACGTAGACCGCGTACCCCTCCTCCGGGGCGCAGTGGACCGGGGCGAGGGCGCCCGGCACGTGGACCGGGCCGGGGGTGTCGAAGGGGAGGCCGGTCCACTCGCGCCACTGGGGGAGCGAGCCGGTGATGGTCATCGAGAGGGGGGCCACCGAGTCGATGACGCCGCCGGCGCGGACGTGGACGCGCAGCCAGGGGTCGTACGGGAGGCCGTCCTCCCGGGTGCGGTACGCGTACTCGTGGATCGGGGTGTCCGGTTCGGCCGGCTTTCCGCTCGGCCGGACCGGGGCCACGACCTCCGCGAAGCCGCGGGCTCGGGCGTTCTCCCGCATCGCGGCCAGCATCCGGCCGGACAGGCCCTCGCCCTGCCGGTCCGCGGCGACGGTGATCTCGATCGCGCTCACCGTGTCCGGGGCGGTCCCGCGCCGCAGGTCGGAGAAGGCCCACATCAGGATCCGGTCCCAGCCCTGCGGGGGCAGCGCCCCCTCCCGGCCCGGCGCGTGCCGGGCGAAGGGCACGCTGAACCCCCGGGCGACCACCGCGCCGCCGTCCGTGGCGACCAGCACGTACTGCGGCAGCTCGGCCACCATCCGCGGGTACAGCAGCCAGGCCAGCGCGTCGTGCTGGGCGAACTCGGGCCATGAGTCCCGCATGTCCCAGAGCCGGTCCGCGAGTTCGGGCCGCTCCGCCAGTGTGCTGATCCGTATGCCGTTCATCCCCGCAGGCTAGGTCCGGCGCCGCAGGCGCCTCAACCGCTTTGCACCGGGGCCTGCAGGGAGAGGTGCCAGCGGCCCGACCAACCCGTCAGGGTCATGGTGGACAGCGGTCGCACGTCCACGTGCCAGTAGGTCAGCGGCGGCGCCTGCAGGGCGTAGACCAGGGCCGCCCGGACCACCGAGGGCTCCGCCACCGCCACGATCGCGCCCCCGTCGTCGGCCGGCCGGGTGTCGAGCCAGCCGCCGATCCGCGAGATGAAGGCGAGCAGCGACTCGCCGCCGTGCGGGGCGGCGCGCGGGTCGGTGAGCCAGAGCTCCACCGCTCCCGGTTCGCGGGCCGTCACCTCGCCGAGGGTCAGCCCCCGCCAGCGGCCCATGTCGCACTCGCGGAGCGCGGGCTGGGCGAGGGGCGCGTACCCGAGCGCCTGGCCCGTGGCCCTGCTGCGCGGGGTGGGCGAGCAGTAGCGCAGCCCCGCGGCGCCCAGCGGGACCAGCCCCGGGGCGGCGGACTCCACGGCGTGCCAGCCCGCCCCGTCGAGCGGGCGGTCGTCGTCGAAGCGCTCGGTGAGCAGCGGGGAACTACGGGCTGCGGCAACGAGCGAAACCCGAACATGCATGCGGCGATGGTGGGCCGCGCGCCGCACGGGGTCAAGCGTCCGTGCGCGGAGCCGTGGCCGGACCGGTGCGGCGGGTCCCGGCGCCGCTCGCCGTCACGGCGCCAGCCCCGCCCGCAGCCGCTGGACCGCCTCGACCAGCTCATTGGGCCCCGACACCCCGGCGAAGCTCAGCCGTACGTGCGGACCGGGCGGCTCCGCACAGAAGTACGGGCGGCCGGGCGCGACCGCGACCCCGGCGCGCAGGGCGGCCGCCGCGAACCCGGCGTCGTCTCCACCGCCACCCGGCCGCACCCACAACTGGTAGCCCCCGGAGGGGAGATGGGGAAGCTCCAGCTCCGGCAGCTCCCGGCGCAGGGCCCCGGCGAGGACGTCCCGGCGGTGGCGGAGCTCGGCGGAGACGGTCCGCAGGTGGCGGGGCCAGGCGGGTGCGCCGACCAGCTCCAGGGCGGCTTCCTGGAGCGGCCGGGGCACGAAGAAGCTGTCGACGACCTGGATGGCGCGCAGCCGGTCCACGACCGGACCCCTGGCCGCGAGGGCGCCCACCCGCAGGCTGGGCGAGGTGGCCTTGGTCAGGGACCGGACGTGCACCACCACTCCGTCGGCGTCCTCGGCGGCCAGCGTGGCGGGCAGCGGCCCGCAGTCCTCGTGCGCCAGGGCCCGGGCGTAGTCGTCCTCGACGACGAAGGCGCCCGCGGCCCGGGCGATCCGCAGCACCTCCGCCCGCCGCCCGGGAGCCAGCACGGCCCCGGTCGGGTTCTGGAACAGCGGCTGGCATACGAAGACCCGCGCCCCGGTGGCTTCGAATGCGGCGGCGAGCAGCTCGGGCCGCACCCCCTCGGCGTCCACCGGGACCGGCACGGGCCGGCAGCCGGAGGCGCGGGCGATGGCCAGCAGTCCGGGGTAGGTGGGCGACTCGACCAGGATCGGCGCCCCGGGCGGGGCGAGTGCCCGCAGGGCGGTGGCCAGTGCGCTCTGCCCGCCCGCGGTGACCAGGACGTCGGCGGCCACGACCGGGCCGCCGATCTCCCGGGCGAACCAGTCCCGCAGTTCCGGCAGCCCTTCGACGGGCGGCCGCCCCCACGCCCCGGGCCGCCGCCCGGCCCGGGCCAGCGCGGCCGCCATGGCCCGCTCGGGCTGGAGGGAGGGGTGCAGGTAGCCGCCGTTGAGCTCGATCACCCCCGAGGGCGGGGTGGTCAGCGAGCCCAGCACCCCGGTGGCGTCCACGGAGCGCGGGACGATCTCCCCGGCGCCCTCGGCGCTGAGGGCGACCTCCTGCCAGGAGGTGTCCCCGGGCGCGGGGGCCGCGGTACGCGGCCGGGCGCGGAAGACCCCCGCGCCGGGCCGGCTGACGACCAGGCCCTCGGCGGCGAGCTGCGCGAGGGCGCGGGAGACGGTGACGGGGCTGACGCGGTAGTGCTCGACCAGGGCCCGGCTCGACGGGAGCTTTCCACCCACCGAGTAGCGGTTGAGCTCGGACCGGAGGGATTCTGCCAGCTCCGCCACACTGCTACGCTCATACATGACAGCACAGAATAGCGCTACTCTGCCGACCACGATAGCGGTGACGGAACCTGCCCGCGGCGTTGCCACCGGTACCCTGCTCGCCTCGCTCGGCGTCATCGCCTTCTCGCTCACGTTCCCCGCGACCGCCTGGGGACTGGAGAGCTTCGGCCCGTGGTCGCTGGTCGCCCTGCGCAGTGTCCTGGCGGCCGCCATCGCCGGCGCCTTCCTGCTGGCCCGGCGGGTCCCGCTGCCCGCCCGTGAGCACTGGGCGGGGCTGGCGGTGGTCGCCGCCGGAGTGGTCGTGGGGTTCCCCCTGCTCACCACCCTCGCGCTGACCACCTCGACGACCTCGCACGCCGCCGTGGTGGTCGGCCTGCTGCCGCTGACCACGGCCGCGCTGTCCGCGCTGCGCACCGGGGCCCGGCCCTCGCGCCGGTTCTGGGCGGCGGCTCTCGCGGGGGCCGCCGTGGTCCTCGCCTTCACCGTGGCGCAGAGCGGCGGTTCGCTCTCGACCGGGGACGCCTACCTGTTCGGCGCCCTGCTGGTGTGCGCCGCCGGGTACACCGAGGGCGGCCGGCTCGCCCGGACGCTGCCCGGCTGGCAGGTGGTCGGCTGGGCGCTGGTGCTGTGCCTGCCGCTCAGCCTGGCCGGCTCCGCCCTGGGGCTCGCGTACGAGCCGGTCCACCTCACCGGGCACGGCGTGGCCGGCCTGGTCTGGGCGGCGGCCGGCTCCACCTTCCTCGGCCTGTACGTCTGGTACCGGGGCATGGCCGAGATCGGCGCCCCCCGGGCCAGCCAGCTCCAGCTCGCCCAGCCGCTGCTGACCCTGGTGTGGTCGGTGGCCCTGCTCGGCGAGCGGCTGTCGCCCGCCGCCCCGGCGGCCGCCTGCGCCGTGCTCGTCTGCATTGCCGTGACCCAACGGGTCAAATAGCCCCGAAACGACCTAAACTGCTAGCACCGGATCGGACCGCCACCGAGGAGGTCAGTTATGCGCGCGACCGAGGGCGACCAGCTGGTGCAGCACGGCAGGATCGTCGGACAGAACGACAAGGTGGGCGAGATCACCCAGGTGCTGGGTGAGAACGGAACCCCCCCGTACCGGGTCCGCTTCCAGGACGGACACGAAGCCCTGATGGCCCCCGGGCCCGACTGCGTGGTCCGCCACCCCGCGGACTCCGAGGGCTGAGCGCGCCGGCCGGGCGGTGACCCGGCCGCCGATCGAGCGGTGACTCAGCGCGGCGCCGCCGCCGCTCCGTAGTGGTCGGCGATCACTCGGGCCATCGCTCCGTTGGGGTCCGAGGCCACGTGTTTCGCGCAGAACCACACGTGGCCCCGGACCTGCGGGTACCGCCGCGCGAAGGCGACGTGGCGGGACAGCTCCGCCGGATCGCGCCAGGCCGGGGTGGGGCTGTCGGCGTCGCAGCGGTAGAGCGCCTCCCCCACGTACAACTGGACGTCCGTGCCCGCGACCGTCCGCGCCCACCAGGGGACGATGTCGGCGTAGTCGGCGCTCGGGTGCCCGATGTGCCAGTAGGCCTGCGGGACGATGTAGTCGATCCAGCCCTCGGTGACCCACTTGCGGGTGTCGGCGTACAGGTCGTCGTACGTGGCGACACCCGCCCGCGTGGGTGAACCGAGCGGATCGCGGTCGGAGTTGCGCCAGACCGCGAACGGGCTGACGCCGAACCGGGCGCCGGGCCGGACCTCCCGGAGCCGCGCGGACATCTCCTGCACCAGGGTGTCGGTGTTGTGGCGGCGCCAGTCGGCCCGGGAGCCGAACCCCTGCCCGTACTCCGCGTAGGCCTCGTCGTCGTCGAACTCCTCCCCCTCCACCGGGTACGGGTAGAAGTAGTCGTCCCAGTGCACCGCGTCCACCGGGTAGCGGGCGACGGCGTCGAGCATGGCCTCCTGGACGAAGAGCCGCACCTCGGGCAGCCCGGGGTTGTAGAAGAGCTTGCCGCCGTACGCCACCGTCCACTCGGGGTTGAGCCGGGCCGGGTGATCGGGCGCGAGCCGGTCGGGGTCCGCGTGGTTGGCGACCCGGTACGGGTTGAACCAGGCGTGCAGTTCCAGCCCGCGGGCGTGCGCTTCGGCGACGGCCGTACCCAGCGGGTCCCAGCCCGGATCCACCCCCTGCTCCCCCGTCAGCCACTGCGACCACGGCTCCAGCGGCGAGGGCCAGAGGGCGTCGGCCGCCGGCCGGACCTGGAGGACCACCGCGTTCAGGCGCCGGCGCACCGCGGTGTCGAGGAGGCCGATCAGCTGCTTGCGCTGCTCCGCGGCGGACAGCCCGCTGCGGGAGGGCCAGTCCACGTTCGACACCGAGGCGATCCACATCCCCCGGAACTCCGTGACCGCGGCGCGCCGGGAGGCCGGGGCGGCAGCCGCCCGGGCCGCACCCGCTCCGCCCGTGGCGGCGGCCAGCGCCCACGCGGCCCCCGCCAGCAGTCCCCGACGCCCGATGTACGCCATGTGACGACTCCGTTCCGTAGCGTGACTTTGCGTTGTGTGCGCCCAGCATGCCCGCCCCGGCCCGCGACGGGGGTCAAGGTCGGGGGTAACGTCGGGGTGCGTGGCGGGCGCCGGAAAGCAGTTACCACTGCCGGCCCGGGGGACCCGCGATGGATGAGCAGCGAAAGGCACGAAGTGACGGACCTCTCTACCCTCCCGGCCGACATCACCCGCGTCGGCGTAGTGGGCTGCGGCCAGATGGGCGCGGGCATCGCCGAGGTGTGTGCCCGCAGCGGTCTTGAGGTGAAGGTCGCCGAGACCACGGGCGAGGCCCTGGAGATCGGACGCACCCGGCTGCACAACTCGCTGACCAAGGCCGCCGAACGCGGCAAGATCAGCGAGGAGGAGCGGGACGCCACCCTGGCCCGCCTCAGCTTCACCACCGACCTCGGCGAGTTCGCCGACCGCGACCTCGTGATCGAGGCCGTCGTCGAGAACGAGCAGGTCAAGACGGAGATCTTCCAGGTACTCGACCAGGTGATCACCCGCCCGGACGCGATCCTGGCCTCCAACACCTCCTCGATCCCGCTGGTCAAGCTGGCCGTCGCCACCTCGCGCCCCGACCAGGTCGTCGGCATCCACTTCTTCAACCCGGCCCCGGTGCAGCAGCTCGTCGAGCTGATCCCGGCGCTGACCACGGGCGAGGAGACGGTCAAGCGCGCCGAGGCCCTGGTGCGGGACGTGCTCGGCAAGCACGCGATCCGCGCCCAGGACCGGTCCGGCTTCGTGGTCAACGCGCTGCTCATCCCGTACCTGCTGTCCGCGATCCGGATGTTCGAGTCGGGCATCGCGAGCCGCGAGGACATCGACAACGGCATGGAGCTGGGCTGCGCCCACCCGATGGGCCCGCTCAAGCTCGCGGACCTGATCGGCCTGGACACGGTGGCCTCGGTGGCCGACAGCATGTACGCGGAGTACAAGGAGCCGCTGTACGCCGCTCCCCCGCTGCTCCAGCGGATGGTCGACGCGGGCCGCCTGGGCCGCAAGACCGGCTCGGGCTTCTACCCGTACGGATGACCCCTACGGCTGCCCGAGCCTGAGATGGTGCAGCAGGAGCAGACCGGCCGCCATGTTGGCGGCCGGGATCTCCCCGCGCGCGATCATGTCGGGCACCAGCTTGAGGGGGACCCACTCCCGGCGCGAGGACTCGAAACCGTCCTCCGGGTGGCCGATGTACGTCGCCCCGTCCGCCCAGTAGAGGTGGTGGCGGGCGTCGGTCAGCCCGTTGGACGGCTCCACGGTCATCAGGTGCCGGAGCGGGCCGGGCCGCCAGCCCGACTCCTCCTCCATCTCCCGCGCCGCCGCGCCCTCGACGGACTCTCCGTCCTCGACCACCCCGGCGGGCAGCTCCCAGCCCCAGCTGTCGGTGATGAAGCGGTGCCGCCACAGCAGGAGCACCTCGTTCGCCTCGTTGACGGCCGTGGCGACGGCGACCGGGCGCAGCCGGATCACGAAGTGGTCCAGGTGCCGGCCGTCGGGGAGTTCCACGTCGGCGAGGTTCACATCGAACCAGCGGTTCTTGTACACGGTCTGCTCACTCAGGTTCGTCCACTGCACGGTTGTGCCGCCTTCCGTTCGGATTGGTGGCAACATGGCAGCAGCTGAAGCCGTCACAGGGGAACGCGCAGCGCCCCGTCGATGAGCTGGGCCGTCTCCTGCGCGCCCGAACACCCACTGGTCAACAGCCGTTCGCGGACCGCGCGCAGCCGGTCGCGCAAGCGCAGCGACTCCATCCCCTTGGCCCGCTCGGCCATTTCGGCCGCGGCCGCCACCGCCCGGTCCGCCTCCCCCTGCCGCAGCTGGATCTCGCAGAGCATCGCCAGCCGGTGCACCCGGCCGCGGTCGTGCGCGGGGGTGCCGACGGCCGCGACCGCCTGCTCGTGCGCGCCGGCGAGGTCACCCAGACCGAGCAGCGCCTCGGCGACCTGGACGTTGACCAGCCCCGGCTGCACATAGCCGGTCTCGTCCGGTTCGGCGCCCGGGCTGATCCGCTCGGCCGCCGCCTCGGCGTTCCGGATGCAGGCCAACGCGGCCCGGGTGTCGCCGAGTTGCGCGTAGGCCTTGGCCTGCATCGCGTACAGGTCGGCCGCCAGCGCCGGGGTGGTGTCCCGGCCGGCGGCGCGCAGCGCGGCCTCGGCGAAGGCCACGGCCTGGCGGTACTCGCGCAGATGGAGGGACTGGTTGACGAGCAGCGCGATGACGTACGCCCCGAGCCCGCGGTCCCCGCTCGCCTTGGCCAGGCGCAGGGCCTGGTGGAAGTAGCGCTGGGCGAGCCCGTGGGCGTCGGAGTCGTACGCGCAGATCCCCGCCACCGCCACCAGGGAGCCGGTGGCCCGGTGCAGCCTCCGGCCGAGGGCGTCGGGGTAACTGCCGCGCAGCATGGGCGCCGTCTCACTGCCTAGGAAGCGGACGATCCGGTCCCGGGTGGCCACCCCGCCGGCCCGGCGGTACATCAGCTCGTAGTGGGCGCGGGCGGCCCGCAGGATCTCGATGTGCTCGGGCCCGATCCTGTCCGGTCCCGCGCGGGAGACGTCGGCGTCCTCGGGCGGGTTCTCCCACTCCCAGACCGGGATGACGGCGGGGGTTCCGGTGACGGCCCCCGCCGTGAGCAGCTGGAGCCGGGCCTGGCCGTCGGCGCGCCACAGGGCGGCGGCCCGGTCCACGAACCCGCTGAGCGGGGAGGCGTGCGGGGCGGCGGGCAGGCCCGGTACGCCGAGGCCGATGTCCTCCAGCCCGACGGGCCGCTCCAGCCGGCCGCCGAGCACCTCGCAGATCAGGTCGGGGACCTGGCCGCGGGGCCGCTGGCCCTTCAGCCACCGGGCCACGGCGGTGTGTTCGTAGCGCAGGGCGAGTCCGCGGGTGCGGCCCGCCTGGTTCACGTACGCGGCGAGTCCGGCGTGTGACATGCCCGCCTCGGCGAGGAGGGCGTCGAGCAGGACGTTGGGCTGCATGGGCCGCTCCCGGGGCTCGTCGGTCTCAGGCTAGTGGGTACTCGGTTCACACGGGGTGTGAACCGAGTACGCGCATAAATGCGATACGCACTCTGCCGCCGGGGGCCCGCGGGGCGCTTCACTTAAGGGCCTCGCCAAGAGGCAGCCCGGGTCGTCGGCTCCCCCTCGTACAGTGCGACGACCCGTCACCGCGCCGCCCGTTCTGCTGTCTGCCCGACACTCCACGGCAGGCGGGCGGCGTGCCGGTTCCGCCGGCGCCCGGTTGGTCGCCGGGCCCGGCGGGGCCGGCCTGGCGGAGCCCGCCGCGGCGGCGGGTTCAGACCCGGTCGTCGCGGAGCACCAGCAGGGCGACATCGTCGGCGAGTCGCCCGCCGGTGTGCCGGAGCAGGGCCGCGTGCACGCCCGCGACCAGCCGCGCGGGCGTGAGCGGCGCCTCTGCGAGGACGCTCTGCAGGGGGAAGAACGCGCCGGCGGCGTTGCGGGCCTCCTCGGCGCCGTCGGTGTGCAGGAACAGGGTGTCGCCGGGACGTAGTTCCCCGACGGGGCGGGGCTTGAGGTCCGCCGGGACGGGCACCACCCCGAGCGGGGGCATGGTCTCGCCCTCGAGCGCGCGCACGTGCGTGGGCCGCTGCGCGGGGCCTCCCCCACCCCGCCCCTTCCCGAAGCCGGGCTCTGCCCGGACCCCCGCCTCAAACGCCGGCGGGGCTGAAGTTGCCGCTGCGGGGCGATCCGGCCCGCCGGGCGGCACCTTCGAGCCCAGCTCGGCCACATCCAGCCCCGCGGGCGTTCGAGAGGCGAGGTCAGGGGCGGAGCCCCAGCTGCGCGGAGCGCAGTGCTCCGGGACCGCCGCCGAGCGCAGCAGGTAGGGCCACGGGTGGCCGCAGTTCAGGGCCAGCAGGGCGCCGTCCGGGGCGATCTGGAGGAGCAGGACCGTCACGAACTCCTCGGCCGACGGCGACTGCGGCTCGGCCGGACAGGCCGCGGGATGCTCGGACCGGGCCCGGTCGCGCACGTGCCGGCCCAGCGCCCGCTCCATCCGCACCAGCACCCCGCCCAGCGACACCTCGTCGTACGCCGCTTCGCGGAAGGCCCCGAGAACCGCCGCGGCCGCCCCCAGCGCCGGCAGCCCGTGACCGCGCACGTCCCCGATGACCACCCGCACCCCGTGCGCCGTCGGCACGGCCTCGTACAGGTCCCCGCCCACCGCCGCGCCCCGGCTCGCCGACAGCTGCGCGGCGGCCAGCGTCAGTCCGTCCATCCGCCGGGGCAGCGGCCGCAGCAGCGCCCGCTGCGCGGCACCCGCGATCTCCTGCGAACGCCGCAGCTCCGCGACCAGCCCGCGCCGGATGTGCAGCGCGCAGCCCGTCGCCAGGACCAGGAAGGCCGCGCAGGTGGCCAGGCTCGGCACCAGCCGCCCGGGGGTGGACAGCTCCCAGGACACCGCGGCGCCGCCCCACGCGAAGACGCACACCCGGCGCACCTGGGGCATCTCCCCGATCATCGCGGCCTCCCCTCGGCCGCAACGATTGTGCCGACCACCCGGTGCTCCGGACACGGGCCGCCGGCCTTCTCACCCGAATGAGTGAGCTGGGGGCGGCCCCCCGCACCCGCCACGGCGCAGGGGGCGCATCCGGTGCTCCGGATACGCCCCCTGACCGGCCCCGACAGGCCGGCAACACCCTTGCGGCCTGCGGCTATGCGCCGCGCAGCACCGCCCCGGTCCGCTCGCCGGCGAGCGCCACCGCCGCGTCGCGCGCGGCCGTGGACTCCTCGGCGGTCAGCGTGCGGTCGGCCGCGCGGAAGCGCAGCGCGTACGCCAGGGACTTCTTGCCCTCGCCGACCTGCTCGCCGGTGAACACGTCGAACAGCCGCAGCGACTCGAGGAGTTCGCCCGCTCCCTTGCGCAGCGCGGCCTCCACCTCCGAGGCCGGAACGGACGCGTCCACGATCAGCGCCACATCCTGGGTCGCCACCGGGAAGGAGGAGATCCGGGGCGCCTGGAGGGCCTCGCCGCCGGCCGCCGCGAGGCGGTCGAGGTCGAGCTCCATCGCGCTGGTGCGGGCCGGCAGGCCCATCGCCTTGACCACGCGGGGGTGCAGCTCGCCGGCGTGGCCGATGACCTGCTCGACGCCGTCGAGGGTGACGACCAGCTCGGCGCAGCGGCCCGGGTGCCAGGGGCCGTACTGGCCCTGGCGGACGACGAGCTCCGCGCCGGCCTCGACGGCCAGCGTCCGCGCGGCCTGGACGGCGTCCGCCCAGTCGGCCGGGCGGCCCTTGCCCCACCAGCCGGCCTGCTCGCGGGCGCCGGTCAGCACGACCGCGGCGTACCGCGGCTGCGCGGGCAGGGCCGCGTCCAGGGTGGCGATCTCCTCGTCCGTGGGACGGCGGTCGACGGGCAGCCGTACGGCCACCCCCGGCTGCGGGCCGGCCAGGAAGACCGAACCGGTCTCGAAGAGCGCGAGGTCGTGGCTGCCCCGGCTGTCGTTGCGGCGCAGCGCGCCGAGCAGACCCGGCAGCAGCGTGGTGCGCAGCGCCGGCTCCTCGTCGGAGATCGGGTTGACCAGCTTGACGACCTGGCGGGCGGCGTCGTGCGCGGGGAGCTGGAGCTGGTCGAGGACCTGCTCGCCGATGAACGGGTAGCTCAGCGCCTCCACGTAGCCCGCGCCGGCCAGTGCACGGCCAACCCGGCGGTGCAGCTGCTGGCGGGGGGTGAGACCGCGGCCGGATGGCACCTGCGGAAGGGTCGACGGGAGGTTCCCGTAGCCCTCCAGCCGGATGACCTCTTCGGCCAGGTCGTTGGGCGCGGCGAGGTCGGGCCGCCAGGAGGGGACGGTGATGACGAGCTCGTCCTGGCCGTAGACGTCGCAGCCGACCTCCTGGAGGCGGCGCACGACGGTCTCGCGGCCGTACTCCATACCCGCGACCCGGTCCGGGTGGTCCGCGCGCATCGCGATGGTGCGCGGGGCGCCGGGGGCGAGGAACTCGGTGACGCCGGCCTCGGCGGTGCCGCCCGCGAGGAGCACGAGCAGGTCGACGGTCCGCTGCGTGGCCGCGGCGGCGGCCAGCGGGTCGACGCCCCGCTCGAAGCGCTTGGAGGCCTCGGAGGAGAGCTTCAGACGGCGGGCGGTGCGCGAGATCGACACGGAGTCGAAGTGCGCCGCCTCGATGACCACGTCCGTGGTGCCGGTGACGGCGCCGGTCTCCGGGTCCGTGACGGAGTCGGCGATCTCGGTGTTGGCGCCGCCCATGACACCGGCCAGGCCGATCGGCCCGCTGTTGTCGGTGATCACCAGGTCCTCGGCGTCGAGCGTGCGCTTGACCCCGTCGAGGGTGGTGAAATTCTCGCCCTGCTCGGCGCGGCGGACGCCGATGGCGCCGTCGATCCGGGAGCGGTCGTAGGCGTGCAGCGGCTGGCCGAGCTCGAGCATCACGTAGTTGGTGATGTCGACGGCGAGCGAGATCGGGCGCATGCCCGCCTTCTGCAGGCGGCGGGTCAGCCAGATCGGGGAGCGCGCGTCGGGGTCGAGGCCGGTCACCGTGCGGGCGGTGAAGCGGTCGCAGCCGGCCGGGTCGTCGACCTTGACCGGGTAGCCGTAGGAGTTCGGCACCGGGACGTCGAGCAGCGCCGGGTCGCGCAGCGGCAGGCCGTACGCGGTGGCCGCCTCGCGGGCGACACCGCGCAGGGACATGCAGTAGCCGCGGTCCGGGGTGATGTCGATGTCGAGGACCTCGTCGACGAGCTCGAGCAGCTCGATCGCGTCGGTGCCGACCTCGTGCTCGTGCGGCAGCACGATGATGCCGTGCGTGCCGTCGTCGCCCATGCCCAGCTCGTCGCCGGAGCAGATCATGCCGTGCGAGGTGCGGCCGTACGTCTTGCGCGAGGCGATCGCGAAGTCGCCGGGCAGGACCGCGCCGGGCAGGACCACGACGACCTTGTCGCCGACGGAGAAGTTCCGGGCGCCGCAGACGATCTCCTGCGGTTGGCCGGTGCCGTTGGCCTGGCCGACGTCGACCGTGCAGAAGCGGATCGGCTTGCGGAAGCCCTCGAGCTCCTCGATGGTCAGCACCTGGCCGACGACGAGCGGGCCCTTGAGCCCGCCGCCGAGCTGCTCGACCGTCTCGACCTCGAGGCCGGCGTCGACGAGCTTGGCGGCCACGTCACGGCCGGTGGCGCCCGCGGGGAGGTCGACGTACTCCCGCAGCCAAGAAAGCGGGACCCGCATCAGATCTCCATCCCGAACGGCCGGGTGAAACGGACGTCACCCTCGACCATGTCTCGCATGTCTTCTACGTTGTGGCGGAACATCAGCATCCGCTCGATGCCGAACCCGAAGGCGAACCCGCTGTACTTCTCGGGGTCCACGCCGCAGGCGACGAGCACCTTGGGGTTGACCATGCCGCAGCCGCCGAGCTCGATCCAGCCCTCGCTGGAGCAGGTGCGGCACGGGCGGTCGGGGTTGCCCACCGACTCGCCGCGGCACACGTAGCACTGCATGTCCATCTCGGCGGACGGCTCGGTGAACGGGAAGAAGTGCGGGCGCAGGCGCGTGGTGGTGCCCTCGCCGAAGAGCTCCTGGACCATGTGGTCCATGGTGCCCTTGAGGTCGGCCATGGTCAGGCCCTCGTCGACGGCGAGCAGCTCGACCTGGTGGAAGACCGGGGTGTGCGTCGCGTCGAGCTCGTCGGTGCGGTACACGCGGCCCGGGCAGACGATGTAGACGGGGGGCTTGCGCTCCAGCAGCGAACGCGCCTGCACCGGGGAGGTGTGGGTGCGCAGCACGACGCCGGACTCGTCGCCCTCGGTGCCCTCGGGCCCCTGGACGAAGAAGGTGTCCTGCATCTGGCGTGCCGGGTGGTCGGGCGTGAAGTTGAGGGCGTCGAAGTTGAACCACTCCGCCTCGACCTCGGGCCCCTCGGCGACCTCGTACCCCATGGCCGTGAAGATGTCCGCGATGCGGTCCATCAGCGTGGTCAGGGGGTGCCGGGCGCCGGCGGTGACGCGGTCGTAGGGCAGCGTGACGTCCACCGCCTCCTCGACCAGCACCCGCTCGTCGCGCTCGGCTTCGAGCTCGACCGTGCGGGCCCCGAAGGCCTTGTTCACGGCGCCGCGGGCCTGGCCCACGCGCTTGCCCGCCTCGGCCTTGGCCTGCGGGGGCAGCGCGCCGATCTCGCGGTTGGCGAGCGCCAGGGGCGAGCGGTCGCCCATGTGCGCGGTCTTCGCCTCGCGCAGCGCGTCGAGGTCGCCGGCGGACGCGAAGGCGGCGAGCGCCTCGTCCCGCATGCGCTCGATCTCTTCCGGTTTCAGTGCCTCGACCTCGACAGGGTCGTACGACTTGTTCGGTGCCGACATCTCTTCCCGTACTTCCGATGGCTGGCTGGTGGTCCCCGTACGGCGCGATCAGACCGATCGACACAGAGACACAAAGGTGCCAAAGGACGAGTCTAAAGGTCGCCGGGGGTAAAGGAGCCCGTGGGCCGCCTGGCAAGACGCTCCGCAGTGCTACTGCGTGAGGTAGGCCGGGGCGCTCACGGGCAGGATAAATCGGAATTCGGCGCCGCCGCCGGGGCCGCGGCCGACCGCGATGGTGCCGCCGTGCGCCTCCACGATGCCCTTGACGATGTACAGGCCCAGGCCGGTGCCGCCGCGCTTGCTCCCCCGCCAGAAGCGGGTGAAGACGCGGCCCATCGACTCCTCGGGGATCCCGGGGCCTTCGTCGGTCACGGTGACGGCGGTTCCCTTCTCGTGCGGCGATACGTCGATGGTGACCGTTCCGTCTCCGTGGCGCACCGCATTTTCGAGGAGGTTGCCGAGGATCTGGTCGATCTTGTCCGGATCGGCCCACAGATCGGGGAGGGGCCGGCTGACCCGTACGAGGAACCGCTCGGGGGCCTGGCCGTTCGCGGTGAGCGCCTGGACGTGGCGGCCGACCGCGGTGGCGATGTCCACGGGCTGGCGGCGCACCTCCAGGCGGCCGGAGTCGATGCGGGAGATGTCGAGGAGCTCGGCGATGAGGCGGGTGACGCGGTTGGCGTCGGCGTCGACGGTCTCCAGCATCAGCCGCTTCTGGTCGTCGGTGAACCGCTCCCACTTGGCGAGCAGCGTCGCGGTGAACCCCTTGACGGAGGTCAGCGGGGACCGCAGCTCGTGCGCCACCGTGGCGATCAGCTCGGCGTGGCTGCGCTCGGTGCGGCGGCGGGCCTCGGTGCCGCGCAGGGTGACGACGAGGCGGCGCACGGGGCCGGTGGGGTGCGTGCGGATGTAGCTGGCGGAGACGAGCACCTCGCGGCCGCCGGGGAGCAGCAGGTTCCGCTCGGGCTGCCCGCGGCGGGTGGCGAGTCCCCCGTACGGGTCGGTCAGCGTCCACCAGCGGCGGCCCTCGAGGTCTTCGAGGGGCAGGGCGCGGTCGATGAGTGCGCCGAGGGCCTGGCCGGCGGCGATGGCGGTGATCCGCGCGGCCGCCGCGTTGAAGCAGACCACCCGTCCCGTGTCGTCGGCGACGACGAGCCCGTCGGGCAGTTCGTCGGGGTCCAGCCCGAGGCCGAGGCCGGCGCCCGGGGCGGCGTCGGCTCCGCCGCGCCCGCGGCCGCGGGCGGGATCCGCCGACTGCGGCGGTACACCGGGCAGCCCGCCGTCGGCGGCCGGGGATGCGGGGGCGTGCCCGAACCGTTCCTCGGCCGCGTGCGCGGCCCCGGAGGGCCCCGGTGAGCTGTTCGTACCGACGGTCATGTCCCCGTACCCCACATCTCCGAGTAGCGCAGTGGGCCCCCGGGCCGCCACATTACTAGCTGGGGGTCACGGAGCGGCACCCTCCGGGCGCCCGCTGTGCTCGCGCGGAGGCGTACAGGCACACCGCGGCGGCCGTGGCCAGGTTCAGGCTCTCGGCCTTGCCGTGGATCGGGACCCGCACGACGGCGTCCGCGAGGGCCCGGGTCTCCTCGGGCAGGCCCCAGGCCTCGTTGCCGAAGACCCAGGCGGAGGGGCCGCCCATGGTGCCCGCGTCGAGCTCCGCGTCGAGGTCGTCCTCGCCGGCCCCGTCGGCGGCGAGGATCCGCACGCCCGCCGCGCGCAGCCCCTCGACGGCCTGCTCCACGGGGACTCCCACCGCGACCGGGAGGTGGAAGAGGGAGCCCACGGAGGCCCGTACCGACTTGGGGTTGTACAGGTCCACCGAGGCGTCGGTCAGCACGACGGCGTCCGCTCCGGCGGCGTCCGCACAGCGCAGCACCGTGCCGGCGTTGCCGGGGTCGCGGACGTGCGCGAGGACGGCGACGAGCTTGGGCTCGGCCTTGAGGATCTCCTCGAAGGGGGAGTCGAGGAAGTGGCAGACGCCGACGAGGCCCTGCGGGGTGACGGTCTGCGAGACCTCGGCGAGCACCTCGTCGGAGGCGTAGTGCACCCGGGCGCCGGCGGCCAGCGCGGCGTCGATGATCTCCGTGTAGCGCTCGGCGGCCTCGACGGTGGCGAACAGCTCGATCAGGGTCGACGCCCCCTCGGAGCCGCGGTGCTCGACGGCCTCGCGGACCGCCTGGGGGCCCTCTGCGATGAACCGGCGCTCCTTGGTGCGGAAGTTGCGCCGCGCCAGTCGCCTGGCGGCGGCCACCCGGGGGGATCGGGGGGAGATCAGCTCGTGGTGACCCAGGTCAGCCATGGTCTCTGCGGTTCTCTCTCGGGGTGCGGGGCGCGCGGGGCGCGGGCGGTGCGGGGGCGCGGGCGTGCTCGGGCGGCCCTGCCGTGCGGGGAAAGCACTCGGACCCGCAGGCGCATCGCCTGCGGGTCCGAGGATGCCGACCGCTCACGCGGCCGGCCAGGCCTTACGCAGCAGCCTTGGGGGCGTTGACGTCGGCCGGGAGGGCCTTCTGGGCGACCTCGACCAGCGCGGCGAACGCGTTGGCGTCGTTGACGGCCAGCTCGGCGAGGATCTTGCGGTCCACCTCGATGTTGGCGGCCTTCAGACCCTGGATGAGGCGGTTGTACGTCATGCCGTTCTGGCGGGCAGCGGCGTTGATGCGCTGGATCCACAGCTGACGGAAGTCGCCCTTGCGCTTCTTGCGGTCGTTGAAGTTGTAGACCAGCGAGTGGGTGACCTGCTCCTTGGCCTTGCGGTACAGGCGCGAACGCTGACCGCGGTAGCCGGAGGCCGCCTCGAGGATTGCCCGGCGCTTCTTGTGGGCGTTTACTGCCCGCTTGACGCGTGCCACTTTTTAACTCCTTGTAGCGGGGCCGTGGTTGTCTTCACACGGCCCGAATTCGATGGGGTCCCGGTCTTGACGCTCATCCGCTCCCGGCGCGGGAGCGGAGAACATCACTTGCCGAGAAGCTTCTTGATCTTCGCGGCGTCGCCGGGGGCCATCTCCGCGTTGCCGGTGAGGCGACGGGTGATGCGGGACGACTTGTGCTCGAGCAGGTGGCGCTTGCCGGCGCGCTCGCGGAGCACCTTGCCGGAGCCGGTGATCTTGAAGCGCTTCTTGGTCCCGCTGTGCGTCTTGTTCTTCGGCATAGCGCCGTTATCTCCTCGTCGGTGGCGCTCCCCCCGGTCCGGTTCGGGACCGGGTGACGGGAGCGTCATGTTGTGTCGGTGATCCGGGACAGGCTGCCCCGGAATCAGGCCTCGGCGTTCGCCTCGTCGGCGGCGGCCTCGGTGACGTCGGCATCCTCGGTGGTCGCCTCGTCCGCGGCGGTCTCCTCGGAAGGAGCCTCCTCGTCGGTGGCGGCTACACCCTGGCGCTCCGCCTTGCGGGCGGCCTGCGCCTCGCGGGCTTCGGCCATCGCCTCGGTCTTCTTCTTGTGCGGACCGAGGACCATGATCATGTTTCGGCCGTCCTGCTTCGGGTTCGACTCGATGAACCCGAGGTCCTCGACGTCCGAAGCCAGCCGCTGCAGCAGTCGGTAGCCGAGTTCCGGCCTGGACTGCTCGCGACCACGGAACATGATCGTGATCTTGACCTTGTCGCCCTGCTTGAGGAACCGAACGACGTGACCCTTCTTGGTGTCATAGTCGTGCGGGTCGATCTTCGGCCGGAGCTTCATTTCCTTGATGACCGTGTGCGCCTGGTTCTTGCGCGCCTCACGGGCCTTCATGGCCGACTCGTACTTGAACTTGCCGTAGTCCATGAGCTTGCAGACCGGCGGGCGTGCGGACGCCGCGACCTCGACCAGGTCGAGGTCGTACTCCTGCGCGAGCTCAAGCGCCTTGGCAAGCGGCACGATGCCGACCTGCTCGCCGCTGGGACCGACGAGTCGTACCTCGGGAACGCGAATCCGGTCGTTGATGCGGGGCTCGGTGCTGATGGATCCTCCTCGGTAGCACCACACGGCTGCCTGGCAGACAGCCGCTGACGTGTATTTCCGTCAGACCGACCGCGGCGGGAGAATGCAAAAAGCCCCGCCGGGCACAGGCAGGGGCTCCAAAACGACCGGAGCACCGCCGCGTGCGAACCGCGGGGCGCAGAATCGGGCAGCTTTCCATCGTCCGTACGGAACGATGGATACCGCCTGACCGGTGACCCGCCGCCCCGGAGGGTGGTCGGGTGGGAGATCGGAGCCTCCACTTGTGGGCCGGGGACGTACGTCTCCGGCCGGTCGTAGCCCAATATAGCATTCCGCGCCAGAGCCGCTCACCTGGTGCTCCGGTCGGGGGTCCGCAGCGCCCGGCTTATCGTGTGGAGCATGACTGACGCGAGCCTCCCCGCCGACCCCGCCGCCGACACCGCACCCGGATCCCCCGACTACGACGCCATGACCCGCGACATCGCGGACGTCCCCGCCGTCGAGGTGATCACCACGGTGGCCGTGCACCTGCTGAGCGCCGCGGCGGTCAACCTGGGCCTGGACAAGCCCGACTCCGAGCACAAGGACCTCGACGAGGCCCGCAAGCTGATCACGGCCCTGGCCGGCCTGGTCACCGCGAGCGCCACCGAGATCAGCTCCTTCCACGCCGCCCCGCTGCGCGACGGGCTGAAGTCGCTCCAGCTCGCCTTCCGCGAGGCCTCCCTCGTCCCGGACGAGCCGGGCCAGGGGCCGGGCGAGAAGTTCACGGGCCCCGTCTTCGGCTGAGCCGCCGCCGGACGGGGGAAGGGGCGGGGCTCCGGGATCGCGTCCCGGAGCCCCGCCCCTTCCCCCGTACGGCGCGCGGACCGGTCAGCGGGTGAACAGCGCCTCGCCGGGCGGGGCCGGGGCGTCCGGCGGCAGCAGCGCGAGGTCCAGCCCGCGCACCAGCCGGGCCCGCAGGGTCGCGTCCGCGGCCAGGGCCTCGGCGACCCGGCGGGCCGCCGGCTGCGCCTGGCCGGCCTCGGCCGGGACGATCGCGAGCGTGCCGTCGGAGTCCGCGCCGCCGGGGCCGAGGTAGGCGCGCAGTACGGCGCCCTCCGCCGCCACCGCGGCCCGTACGGCCTCCCGTACGGCCGGATCGGCCAGCGGGCCCGCCTGCGTGCGGCCCTCGGCCAGCGCGAGCAGGGCGGAGCCGGTCAGCTGGTAGGTGACCGGGCCGGCGAGGTCCAGGACCACGGTGTCGGCCTTCTCGTGCGCGGCCGCCGCCAGCGCCTGGTGCAGCGGGACAGCCACCGGGCGGGCCGCCGGGTCCCACAGCGCCAGCGAGGCGGTGGAGGTGAAGGCGGGCAGCGCCCGCCGGTCGCCCGCGCGCAGGGTCGGGACGGCCATGTCGCTGGTCTTCTCGCGCCTCAGGCCCGTCTCGGGGTCGGTCTCCGCCTCGCCGAGCACGGCGACGACGGGGACCAGCAGGCGGGCGTCCTTCAGGGCCGCCAGCACCTCCGGCTCGTGCGACCGGTCCTCGGCCCACGCGGCCAGGGCCGCGCTCAGCCGGGGGTCGGCCGAGCCGTCGTCGTCGGAGAAGCCCGGGTCGGGAATGTTCTTGTTCGCCATGTTCGCCACAGTGACCCGACCCTACTGTGCCGGGTGCGGCGGCGGCGTGAGGGGTGGGCCGCCGCGGGTCCTCCCCCGGGTGCCGCGCCGCGGCCGCCGGGCCAGTACGGCGGCCAGTACGAGCAGGACGGCGCCGGCGGCCGCGGCCTGCGGGGCGCCGAGCCGGGGCTCGCGCCCGGGCGGGCGGACCGGGTCGGGGCCGGGGCCGAAGTACGGCCCGGCGGCCGCGGCGGCGGCGGGCACGGGCGGCTCCGGCTGGACGGCCTCGGCGACCTGGAGGGCGGCGGCGGGATCCACCATGCCGTGGCCGCGGGCGTCGTCGCGGCCGCCGGCCGGGCTGTCGGAGGCGGTGTCCTCCAGCAGCTTCTTGATCTGCGCCGGGGACAGGTCCGGGTGGGCGGCCTTGACGAGGGCGACGGCGCCGGAGACGAAGGCAGCCGCGGCGCTGGTGCCCCAGCCCTCGTAGTACGAGCGGTCGGGGTCGGCGATGACCACGTCGACGCCCGGGGCGCTGACGGTGGAGTACCAGTTGCGGGTGGAGAACTTGGCCTTGCGCCCGCGCCGGTCGACGGCGGCGACGGCGATGACCCCCGGGTAGGCGGCCGGGTAGGAGACGCGGTCGCCGCTCTCGCCGCCGTTGCCCGCGGAGGCGACGACGACCACGCCCTTGGCGAGGGCGTACTGGACGGCCTCGTCCTCCCCCGCCTCGTGGTGGGCGGAGTCGCTGTCGTCGCCGAGGGACAGGTTGATCACGTCGGCCCCGTGGTCGGCGGCCCAGCGGATGCCCTCGGCGAGGGCGCCGCCCTTGCTGTCGCGGGCCTGGGCGCGCCCTGGGTCGCCCTCCTCCAGGATCACCCTGACGGGCAGGATCCTGGCCTGCGGTGCGACGCCGAGGACGCCCTGGCCGCGGCCCGGGCCGTGGCCGTGCCCGGCGATGATGCCGGCCATGGCGGTGCCGTGGCGGGCCCAGGAGCGGTCGCCGCGGCCGGCTCCCATGCCGATCAGGTCGGCGCCCTCGAGGACCTGTCCGGCGAGGTCGGGATGGGAGGCGTCCACCCCGGTGTCCAGGACGGCGACGGTGACGCCGTCGCCGCGGGTGGTGCCCCAGGCCTCTTCGGCGCGCAGGGCCAGGAGCCCCCACTGGCGGTCGCGGATGGTGTCGGCGGCGGCCGGGGACGCGGCGGCGGCCGTCAGGACGGCGGCGACGGCCAGGGCGGCAGCTCCCCGGACGAGCGCCCGGCGGGGTTTCGCCGGAGCCCGGCGGGGTTTCGCCGGAGCCCGGCGGGGTTTCGCCGGAGCCCGGCGGGGCGTCATCGGGAGGCCTCGGGGGCGGGCGGGGCGGGCGGGTCGGCGAGCAGCGCCACGCCGTTGCCGATGCGGTCGGCGACGGCCTTGGCCTCGTGGCCGAGGCCCGCCTGGGCCACGGCGCCGGTGGCGTCCTTCTTCATGGCGTCCTCGGCGGGGCGGGGCGCGTCCAGGAGGCGGCCGTCGGCGAAGGAGGAGACGGTGTAGACCACCACGGGCGCCTTGTCGATGACGGACGCGGTCCAGGCGGCGCGCTGGGAGTCGGCGAAACCGTACGCGGGCGGGGCGGTGAGCCGGCCGGTCAGGGCGGCCATCGCGGGGGCGTCGGCGGGGGTGAAGACCAGGCCGGCGGTGATCAGGAAGCTGCGGGTGGCGTCGGTGTAGGTGGCGCGCAGCACGCGCGTGCAGCCGGTCGCGGCGAACAGGCCCTGCCAGTCCGCGGGGAGGGCGGCCGGGCAGTCGGCGTCCGGGGCCAGCGCGATCCGGGTCCAGATCCGGTTCGAGCCGCCGGGGCCGGCCGCGGGGCCGGCGAGGACCGGCGGGAAGAGGGAGTCCACGGGGGCGGACCGCCACAGCGAACCGGCCCCGCGGTAGACGGCGTCGGCGGACGGCGGACGGTGCGCCGCGCGGTGTTCGAGCCAGGCGTCGGCTCCGGCGCCGCCGACGAGCCCGGCTCCGAGCAGGGCGCACAGCACGGCGGCCAGGACCCGTCCGGGGCGGCGGCGCGGCCGGGCGGTGGGGGGCGGCGGGGTCCGGCCGGGGTCCGGGGGCGGGTCGGGCTCGCCCAGGACCGCGGTCCGCGGTGTGGTCGTGGTCATCCGGCGGCTCCGCCCCCCGTTCCGTACGGCTGCCTGCCCGTACTCTACGGTCCTCCGGGCCCGCGGGGCCCTGTGGGGGCGGCGGCCCGGGCCGGGCCGGGCGGTCGCGGACCCCCTACCCATCGGTAGACGCGTCTGGCAAGCTCCCGCCATGAACTCCCCCGCCGCCGACCGCGCCCGGTACGACCGGGCGACCGCGCACCTGGACGCGCCGCTGGCCATCGTGGACCTCGAAGCGTTCGACGCCAACGCCGACGACCTCGTGCGCCGGGCCGGCGGGAAGCCCGTCCGCGTCGCCAGCAAGTCCGTCCGCTGCCGCGCGCTCCTCGAACGGGTCCTGGCCCGGCCCGGGTTCGCCGGGATCATGTCGTACACGCTCGCCGAGTCGCTGTGGCTGGCCCGGTCCGGGTTCGAGGACGTGCTGCTCGCCTATCCGTCCGCCGGCCGCGCCGCCTTCGCCGAGCTGGCGGGCGATCCGAAGCTGGCCGGCGCGGTCACGGTGATGGTGGACGACGTGGCGCAGCTGGAGCTCATCGACCGGTCGCGGGACGGCGGGACGCAGGAGATCCGGGTCTGCCTGGAACTGGACACCGCGCTGCGGCTGTTCGGCGGGCGGGTGCGGGTCGGTGCGCGCCGGTCTCCGTTGCGGGAGCCCGCGCAGCTGGCCGCGCTGGCCCGTGCGGTCGCCGCCCGGCCCGGGTTCCGGGTGGTCGGGCTGATGGCGTACGAGGGCCACGTCGCCGGGGTCGGGGACGCGCTGGCCGGGCGGCCGGTGCGGTCGCGGGCGATCCGGCTCATGCAGGGCGCCGCCCGCCGGGAGCTGGCGGCACGGCGGGCCGAGGTGGTGCGGGCCGTGCGGGCGGTGGTGCCGGACCTGGAGTTCGTCAACGGCGGCGGGACGGGCAGTGTCGCGCAGACGGCCGCCGAGGACGCGGTGACGGAGATCGCCGCGGGGTCGGGGCTGTACCTGCCGCGGCTGTTCGACAACTACACCTCGTTCAGCGGGCGGCCGGCGGCGCTGTTCGCCCAGCCGGTGGTCCGCAGGCCCGGGGTGGGTGTGGTGACCGTGCTCGGCGGCGGGTACCCCGCCTCGGGCGCGCCGGGTGCGGACCGGCTGCCGGTCCCGTACCTGCCGCAGGGCCTGCGCTACGACCCGCAGGAGGGCGCCGGAGAGGTACAGACCCCGCTGCTCGGCAGCCCGGCCGACGACCTGCTGATCGGCGACCGGGTCTGGTTCCGCCACGCGAAGGCGGGCGAGCTGTGCGAGCGGTTCGACACCCTGCACCTGGTGGAGGGCGACCGGGTGACGGCCGCCGCCCCGACGTACCGGGGCGAGGGCCGCACCTTCCTCTAGGGAACCAGTCCCTGAGCGGACCAGGTCCGCTGGAAGACCGAGTCCGCCTGGTCCGGGATGACGCTCCGGTCGTCCCGCAGGACGGGGCCGGCGGTGCCGTCGCGGTCGACGTAGCCCGCCGTGGCGCACGGGTACGGGGTGGTCTTCTGCTTCTTCGGTTCGATGAACATGGGGTTGACGATCCAGCGGCCGTCGGCGTTGTCGTACGCCCGGCACATCAGCTCGTTCTTGTTGCGGTTGACGACGAGCCGCAGGGCGGTCGCGTCGCGCAGGAACGAGATGTCCGTGTCGGAGTCGCCCGCGGCGAACACCTGTCGGCGGGAGGCGGGCTGGACCTTCTCGGCGGCCGCCCCGCGCACGCCGAAGATCTCCTTGTTGATCCAGCAGCGCTTGCCGTCGATGTACGTGATCATCGTGTCGGCGCCGTCCCGGACGGATCCGCAGCCCTGGAGGCGGGCGGTGAACTTCCCGTCCCGCCCGGTGGTGTTGCGTATGCCGATCACGTGGTCCGCGTCGATGCCGACGCCCCTGGCCCACACCTCCACCACGGGCTGGGGCGAGGCGGAGCTGATCCAGACGTCGAAGCCGGCCTTCTGGAGGCCGCTCACCAGGTCCTTCTGCTGCTCGTAGTAGCGGACCCAGCCGGTGGCGGTGCCGCTGCCGACCTTCTGCACCGCGCCGACGGGCGCGGCGAGGTTCTCGGTGCGGGCGGCGGCGGCGAAGCCGCGGATCTCGCGGGCCGTCCAGCCCCGCATCAGCTGGGGGAGCCAGGCGTACGAGGGCTCGGTCGTGCGGCGGTCCCAGCCGGCGAAGGCGGCGGCGCCGGCCCGGGTGGCGGCCGTGCCGTACACGCTGTTGATCTCGTCGGCGCAGGCCGTTCCGCCGGGGGTTCCGGTGGGCAGCGGTGCGCCGGGGCGGGCGAGCGGTCCGCAGGCGCCGGCCAGCGCCGCGGCTGCGGCCGGGGTGAGGAAGCGGCTGGTGGTGGTCCAGTCGCCGCGGGCGGGCTGGCGGATCCTGCCGTTGCGCAGCAGCCAGAACATCGTGGCGTCGCCGACGTCGTTCTTGACGACGGTGTTGTCCCAGTCGAAGACGGCGACGGGCTTGGTGCGGTCGCCGGTCCGGTGGGGGGAGCAGCGGCCGTACTGGTCGACGAGCTGCTGGAGGCGGGCCCGGTTGTCCCCGTACCAGCCGGCGCCGATGGTCACGCGGGGGCACGCGGCCTGGCCGGCCTGGGCGGGCGGTGCCAGGAGGAGTCCGGAGGCGGTGACCGCCATGAGGGCGAGGGGGGCCGCCCATCTTCTGTGCATGCTGCTCCTCGGGGTCTTGGGGATGCCGGTTCGGTGTGCGGTGCGCGGTGTGCGGTACGGGGGGCGCGCGGCGCGGTGTTCGGGAAAGGGAGCAGCCGGGCACCTCGCGGTGCCCGGCTGGGCCGGGTGGGCCGGGGGCGGGGCCGGCCGGACGGACGGACTACAGCGGGGTGACGTACGCGCCGGAGATGCCGCCGTCGACGAGGAAGTCGGTCGCGTTGATGAAGGAGGAGTCGTCGCTGGCGAGGAAGGCGACGGCGGCGGCGATCTCGGTGGGCTCGGCGAACCGGCCCAGCGGGATGTGCACCAGCCGGCGGGCGGCTCGCTCCGGGTCCTTGGCGAACAGCTCCTGCAGGAGCGGGGTGTTGACCGGCCCCGGGCACAGGGCGTTGACGCGGATGCCCTCGCGGGCGAACTGCACGCCGAGCTCGCGGGACATGGCCAGCACGCCGCCCTTGGAGGCGGTGTAGGAGATCTGCGAGGTGGCGGCGCCCATGACGGCCACGAAGGAGGCGGTGTTGATGATGGAGCCGCGGCCCTGGCGCTGCATGTAGGGGAGGGCGGCCTTGCAGCACAGGTAGACGGAGGTGAGGTTGACGTCCTGGACGCGCTTCCAGGCCTCCAGGCCGGTGGTGAGGATGGAGTCGTCGTCCGGCGGCGAGATGCCCGCGTTGTTGAAGGCGATGTCGACGGAGCCGTAGGTGTCGAAGGCCGTCTTGAACAGGGCCTCGACCTCCTCGGGGCTGGTGACGTCGACCTTCACGAAGGTGCCGCCGACCTCCTCGGCAGCGGCCTTGCCGGCCGTCTCGTCGATGTCCCCGCAGACGACGTTGGCACCCTCGGAGGCCAGGCGGCGGGCGGTGGCGAGGCCGATGCCGCTGCCGGCTCCGGTGATGACGGCGGTACGGCCGACCAGGCGGCGGCAGACGGTCTCTTCAGTGCTCATTGCTTCAGGCCTCCGTGCTGATGAAGACGTTCTTGGTCTCGGTGAAAGCGGTGAGGGCGTCGGGGCCGAGCTCCCGGCCGAGGCCGGACTGCTTGTAGCCGCCGAAGGGGGTCCAGTAGCGGACGCTGCTGTGGGAGTTGACGGACAGGTTGCCGGCGGCGACGGCGCGCGACACGCGCAGCGCGCGGCCGATGTCGCGGGTCCACAGGGAGCCGGAGAGGCCGTACTCGGTCGCGTTGGCCAGGCGTACGGCGTCCTCCTCGTCCTCGAAGGGCAGGACGACGGCGACCGGGCCGAAGACCTCCTCGGCGGCGACGGGCGCGGTGGGGGCGACGTCCGTGACGAGGGTCGGCGGGTACCAGAATCCGGGGCCTTCGGGGGCCTTGCCGCGGACCGCGGTCAGGTCCGCGGTGACGAAGGACCGTACGCGCTCCAGCTGGGCGCGGGAGATGAGCGGGCCCATCTGGGTCTTCTCGTCGAGGGGGTCGCCGACGGCCACGGATTCGATGCCGGGGGCGACGAGCTCCAGGAAGCGGTCGTAGACGGAGCGCTGGACGAGGATCCGGGTGCGGGCGCAGCAGTCCTGGCCGGTGTTGTCGAGGAAGGCCATCGGGGCGGCGGCCGCGGCGGCTTCCAGGTCCGCGTCGGCGAAGACGATGTTGGGGCTCTTGCCGCCGAGTTCGAGGGTGACGCGCTTCACCCGGTCGGCGCACTTGGCCATGATCTGCTTGCCGACGCGGGTGGAGCCGGTGAAGACGATCTTGGCGACGCCGGGGTGCTCGACGAGGGCGTCGCCCGCGACCGCTCCGTGGCCGGGGAGCACCTGGAAGAGGTGCTCGGGGATCCCGGCTTCGAGGGCGAGTTCCGCGAGGCGCAGCGCGGTGAGGGGGGTGGTCTCGGCGGGCTTGAGGATGACGGCGTTGCCCGCGGCGAGGGCGGGGGCCAGGCCCCAGGCGGCGATCGGCATGGGGAAGTTCCACGGGGCGATCACACCGATGACGCCGAGGGGTTCGAGGAAGGTGACGTCGATGCCGCCGGCGACGGGGATCTGGCGGCCGGAGAGGCGTTCCACTCCCCCGGCGGCGAAGTCGAGCAGGTCGCGTACGTTGCCGGCCTCCCAGCGGGCGTTGCCGATGGTGTGCCCGGCTTCGCGGACCTCCAGCCGGGCCAGTTCCTCGATGTGGCCGTCGACGACGGCGGCGAAGCGGCGCAGGACCCGGGCCCGGTCGGCGGGGGCGGCCGCCGCCCAGCCGCGCTGCGCGGCGGCGGCTCTGGCGACGGCGGCATCGACATCGTCCCGTGTGGCGGCCGGGACGATGGCGACGATCTCCTCGGTGGCCGGGTTCAGCACCTCTAGGGGGAGGGCCAGCGGATCGGACACGTGGTGCCTCACAGACGTTCGGTCGGTTCGGTGGGGTTACAGGCGTTCGAAGGAGCGGCGCAGCTCCCAGTCGGTGACCGCGGAGTCGTAGGCGTCGAGTTCCACGCGGGCCATGTTCCGGTAGTGGGCGACGACCTCGGGGCCGAAGGCGGCCTTGGCGATCTCGCTGTTCTCCCAGAGCTCGGCGGCTTCGCGCAGGGTCGCCGGGACGTGCGCGTAGTCGGCGGTGTACGCGTTGCCCCGGCACACCTCGGGCAGTTCGAGGCGGTTCTCGATGCCGTAGATCCCGGCCGCGACCAGGCCCGAGACGGCGAGGTAGGGGTTGACGTCGCCGCCGGGCAGGCGGTTCTCGAAGCGCATGGAGCGGCCGTGTCCGACGACGCGCAGGGCGCAGGTCCGGTTGTCCACGCCCCAGGCGACGGCGGTCGGCGCGAAGGATCCCGGCCGGAAGCGCTTGTACGAGTTGATGTTCGGGGCGTAGAGAAGGGAGAAGTCGCGCAGCGCGGCGAGCTGGCCGGCCAGGAAGTGCCGCATGACCGGTGACATGCCGAGTCCCTGGTCATCGGCGTCCCCGTCCCCGGCGGCCATCGCGTTGCGCCCGTCGGCGTCGGCCAGGGAGAGGTGGATGTGGCAGGAGTTGCCCTCGCGCTCGTCGTACTTGGCCATGAAGGTGAGCGAGACGCCCTCCTGGGCGGCGATCTCCTTCGCGCCGGTCTTGTAGACGGCGTGCTGGTCGCAGGTGGTCAGCGCCTCGTCGTAGCGGAAGGCGATCTCGTGCTGGCCGAGGTTGCACTCCCCCTTCGCCGACTCGACGATCAGGCCCGCGGCCTGCATCTCGTTGCGGATCCGGCGCAGCAGGGGTTCGATGCGGCCGGTTCCGAGGACGGAGTAGTCGATGTTGTACTGGTTGGCGGGGGTCAGGCCGCGGTAGTTGGCGTTCCAGGCCTGCTCGTAGGTGTCCTGGAAGACCATGAACTCCAGCTCGGTGCCGACCATCGCGGTGTAGCCGTGCTCGGCCAGGCGTTCGAGCTGGCGGCGCAGGATCTGCCGGGGGGCGGCGACGACGGGCGTGCCGTCGTTCCAGGCGAGGTCGGCGAGGAGGAAGGCACTGCCGGGGTTCCAGGGGAGGCGGCGCAGGGTGGCGGGGTCGGGGTGCATGGCGAAGTCGCCGTAGCCCCGGTCCCAGGAGGACATCTCGTATCCGTCGACGGTGTTCATGTCGGTGTCGACGGCGAGGAGGTAGTTGCAGCCCTCGGTGCCGTGCGCGAGGACCTCGTCGAGGAAGAACTGTGCGGCGAACCGCTTGCCCTGGAGGCGCCCCTGCATGTCGGGGAAGGCCAGGACGACTGTGTCGATCTCACCGCCGGCGACCAGGGAGCGGAGCTCCTCGATCGCCAGCGGCGGCTTGCGGTCTACCACGGGAATCTCTCCTTCGGTGAGCCGAGGAGGCCTAAGGTATTGAATAGAACCATTGCTTGGGAAGGGGAGGGGCCAAGATGACCGACACGGCGAGCGGGGGTGGCGCGATCGCGCGGCTGAATCCCGTGCTGCGGCAGGTGCGGGCGGGCAACGGTTTCGAGGAGGCGCTGGAGCAGATCCTCCAGGTGGTCCGGCTGGGCCTGGTACCGGGCGGCGAACGGCTGCCGCCCGAGCGAGAGTTGGCCGAGCGGATGGGGATCAGCCGGGTCACCCTGCGCGAGGTGCTGAAGGTACTGCAGGACCAGGGCCTGGTGGAGGCGCGGCGCGGCCGGTACGGCGGAACGTTCGTGCTGCCCCGGCCGGACACCCCGGCGGGCGGCGCCGAGGAGGAGCTGCGCCGGCGCGTCGCGGGCGTGGACATCGAGGACGTCCTGCGGTTCCGCGAGGTCCTGGAAGTGGGGGCGGCCGGGCTGTGCGCCTCGCAGGGGCTGGCCGAGGAGGGCGCCGAACGGCTGCTCGGTGCCCTGACCGCCACCCATGACGCCCCGCTCGCCGACTACCGGCGCCAGGACACCCTCTTCCACCTGACCTTGTGCGAACTGGCCGGATCCGCCACCCTGACGGCCCAGTACGCCGCCGTCCGGGCCGTGGTCAACGACCTGCTGGACTGCATCCCGCTGCTGGTGCGCAACCTGGAGCACTCGCAGCAGCAGCACACGGCACTGGTGGAGTCCGTGCTGGAGCGGGACGCCGAGGGGGCCCGCGAGACGATGCGCGAGCACTGCTGCGGCACGGCGGCGCTGCTGCGGGGCTTCCTGGCGTGACCCGCCCGGCGCCCTCCGGGAGGGTTTCGTAACTTCTGTTTAACGCACGGGTCTTGCGCTCTCCACCGCACTGCGGCAAAGGTACGGGCCACAACCATTGCCTGAGGCAGGAGCGCACGATGGCCGACGACATCGAGGCACGGCTGAGCGCCGTACCCGCACCCACCCCGTCCCCCAAGGGCGGCGGCGGCCCCGACGACTACCTGGAGCGCCGCACGCTGCGCCGGGGCAGCGCCGGCTGGCTGCTGCTGACCGGCCTCGGCGTGGCGTACGTGGTCTCCGGCGACTTCTCCGGCTGGAACGTCGGCCTCGACAAGGGCGGCTTCGGCGGTCTCGCCATCGCCACCGTCCTGATGGGCGCGATGTACGCGTGCCTGGTCTTCTCCCTGGCGGAGCTCTCCACCATCCTGCCCACCGCGGGCGGCGGGTACGGGTTCGCCCGCCGCGCGCTCGGCCCCTGGGGCGGCTTCCTCACCGGTACCGCCATCCTGATCGAGTACATCCTGGCCCCGGCCGCGATCGTCATCTTCATCGGCGACTACGTCGAGTCCCTCGGCCTCTTCGGCCTCACCTCCAGCTGGCCCGTCTACCTCGGCTGCTTCGTCGTCTTCATCGGGGTCCACCTCTGGGGCGTCGGCGAGGCGCTGCGCTTCAGCCTGGTGGTGACGGCCGTCGCCGTCGCCGCGCTGCTCATCTTCGCGGTGGGCGCCTTCACCGAGTTCAGCGCCGACCGCCTCAACGACATCCCGGTCGACGCGAGCGCCTTCGGCTCGAACTCCTGGCTGCCGCTGGGCGTGCTGGGCATCTGGGCCGCGTTCCCGTTCGGCATGTGGTTCTTCCTGGGCGTGGAGGGCGTACCGCTGGCCGCCGAGGAGGCCAAGGACCCGGTCCGCTCCATGCCGAAGGCGCTGGCCATCTCCATGGGCATCCTCGCCCTGCTGGCCCTGATCACCTTCTTCGCGGCGACCGGCGCGCAGGGCGCGGACGCCGTGAAGTCGGCGGGCAACCCGCTGGTCGTGGCGCTGGAGGGGGACGGCGGCCCGACCGCGCTGAGCCGCTTCGTCAACTACGCCGGGCTGGCCGGCCTGGTGGCCTCCTTCTTCTCGCTCATCTACGCGGGCTCGCGCCAGCTCTTCGCCCTCTCCCGGGCCGGCTACCTGCCCCGATTCCTCTCGCTCACCTCGCAGCGCAAGGCCCCGTACCTGGGCCTGATCATCCCCGGCGCGATCGGCTTCGCGCTCGCCGCGGCCACCGGAAACGGCGCCCGCATGCTCAACATCGCGGTGTTCGGCGCGACCATCTCCTACGCCCTGATGGCCCTGTCGCACATCGTGCTGCGCCGCCGGGAGCCGGACCTGGAGCGGCCGTACCGCACCCCGGGCGGCGTCCTGACCTCCTCGGTGGCCTTCGCGCTGGCCCTCTCGGCCCTAGTCGCCACGTTCCTGGTGGACAAGGACGCCGCGTTCATCGCACTGGCCGTGTACGCCGTCGCCCTGGCCTATTTCGCGCTCTACAGTCGGCACCACCTCGTAGCCTCGGCTCCCGAGGAGGAGTTCGCGGCACTGGCGCAGGCCGAGGCGGAGCTGACCCGCGACTGACCCTGGCGCCACGCCCGCCGCCCGCCCCGTCCCACCTCGCCCCGCCCCGCCCCGCCTTCCGGAGGTAACAGCCCGTGCCACGGCCGCTCATCGGCATCACCACCTACGTCGAGGACTCCACCCGCTACGGGGTGTGGGACCTCGCGACGTCCCTGGTCCCCGCGGGGTACTACGAACTCGTCCAGGCGGCGGGCGGCGCGGCCGTGCTGCTGCCGCCGGACGAACCCGGGGCGGCGGCGGAGGTGCTGAGCCGGGTGGACGGCCTGGTCGTCGCGGGCGGCCCGGACGTGGACCCGGTCCACTACGGGGCGGCCCGCGACTCCCGTACGGGCGCGCCCGCGACGGTGCGCGACCACTGGGAGCTGGCCCTGATCGCGGCCGCGCTGGACGCGGGCGTGCCGGTGCTCGGCGTCTGCCGGGGCATGCAGGCCCTCAACGTGGCGCTGGGCGGCTCGCTCGTCCAGCACATCGACGGCCACTTCGACACTCCGGGCGCCATGTCCTGGCACCCGGTCCGTCCGGTCCCGGGGACCCGGTACGCGGCCCTGGTCCCGGAGGAGGCGGAGGTCCCGACCTACCACCACCAGGCCGTCGACCGCCTGGGCCGCGGCCTGATCGCCTCGGCGCACGCGGCCGACGGCACGGTGGAGGCCATCGAACTCCCCGACCCGGGCCGGTGGGTCCTCGGCGTCCAATGGCACCCGGAACGCGACAAGGACACCCGCGTCATGGCCTCCCTGATGGCGGCAGCCGAGTCCCACACCCCGCTCCCGATCCCCTGACCCACCGCATGCCGGGCCCCGGCCGGGGGCTCGGCCCCACCACCCCCGGGCCGCGGCGGCTCGGCCACCCCCGGGCCGCGGGCTGAAGCCCCCAAAGATCGGGGCTCCGCCCCGGACCCCGCGCCTCAAACGCCGGCGAGGCTGAATACGGCCGCCGCTCCGCAACCCCCCACACACCGGCAACTCCGGCCCCGCCGCCACTCGGGCACGAGGCCGGGCATCCAGCCCCGCCCACCCCAGCCCCGCCGGCGACTGAGGCGCAGGGCCCCGGGCAGAGCCCCGGCAACGGCGCCGCACCCACCCCGGACCCCGACACCCACGATCCAGCCCCACCCACCCCAGCCCCGCCGGCAACTGAGGCGCAGGGCCCGGAACAGAGCCCCGGCAACAGCGCCGCACCCACCCCCCGCACCCCGACACCCACGATCCAGCCCCCACCCACCCCAGCCCCGCCGGCGATTGAGGCGCGGGG